>DATENQ010000498.1:0-4109 GCA_035275005.1 Pyrinomonadaceae bacterium
GTGAGAACCTTTGTGGCGTCTCTCTCGACCGAATCGTTTCTTACTTAGTGGAGAATTCATGCGAAGATTCCTGACCGCCCTCGTGTTGGCGAGTTTGCTCGTCACCACATTTCCCGCAACTTACGCTCAACGCGCCGCCGATAAATCCAAAAAAGCTGCGGCAGCCGTAACAGCCCAACGCGGCGTCGATACCATTTCTGCTGATCAGATCAAAGACTATTTGACGTTCATTGCCTCCGACGAAATGGAGGGCCGCGATACGCCGTCTCGCGGTCTCGATACGACCGCGAAATTCCTGGCTCTGAATCTCGCGCGCTGGGGCTTCAAGCCGGCAGGCGACACCGGCAGTTTTCTCCAACGCATCGACCTCCGTCGCGATCGCACTGATAACGGTCAAACAAAAGTTGAGATCAACGGACGCGCTCTGACGGCAGGAACCGACTACCTGCCCGCAGGTGGCTCGGGCGACATTAGTGGACAGCTCGTCTTCGCAGGCTCCGGTTGGTTTGTTAAATCGAAAGAGATTGATTCTTACAAGGGGATCGATCCGACCGGCAAGATCGCCGTGGTGTTCGGCACCCCGAACGCACCGCCACGCGGCGTCTCGCGCGCGGACTTCGGAAAGCAGGGCGAGGGTTTTATGAACCCGAGCGACTACGCACGCAGCAAAGGCGTGGTTGGGCTGATCTACGTGCCTGACTTTCAGTATCTCGCAAACTGGCAACGCAATCGACAACGCATCGTGGAGCGTGGCTCGACGGTGGTGGCGAAGTTTCAAACTCAGTCGACGTCGCCGCTGCCTTCGATCGTGATCTCGCCGGAAATAGCAAACTCGCTCTTCGCGGGCGAGCGGCAATCGGCTGCGGGAATCTTCAATGCGTCTTATAGCTCCTCAGGCACCGCTCTACCGGATCCGTTCCTGATGAGTCAGTCAAAGACGATAACCATCAATGTCGCCAGCAGCACCGAGACCGTGCCGACGCAGAATGTCGTCGCAGTTTGGGAAGGCAGCGATCCGGTTTTGAAGAACGAGTACGTCGCGCTCGGCGCGCACTACGATCACGTGGGTAGCGGTTGTCCGCCATCCGGCAGTGACACGATCTGCAATGGCGCGGACGACGATGGCTCAGGCACGACCGCCCTGCTCAGCATGGCTGAAGCGCTGGCGAAAGCACCAACACGACCGAAACGTTCGGTGTTGTTTGTCTGGCACTGCGGCGAAGAGAAGGGGTTGTGGGGCTCGCGCTATTTCACCGAGTTTCCCACCGTGCCGTTGAATCAGGTCGTGGCCCAGATCAATATCGACATGATCGGGCGCAGCAAGAAAGAGGGCGACACAAATCCGCGCAACAGAGACCTGACTGGACCGGATTCGGTTTACCTGATCGGCTCGACGATGATGAGCACTGAGCTCGGAGAGATCGTCAACACGGTCAATAAGTCGTTCCTGAATCTCACACTCGACACGCGCTACGACGATCCGAAAGATCCGAATCGCTTTTTCTTCCGCAGCGATCATTACAACTACGCGCGTAAGGGAATTCCGATCATCTTCTTCTTTGACGGCGTGCACGAAGACTATCACCGCGCCGGAGATACGGCGGACAAAATCGACTATCCAAAGATGGAGAAGATTACGCGCACGATCTATATGACTTTGTGGGAGATTGCGAACCGGCCGTTGCGGTTGAAAGTGGACAAACCGGTGCCCACTCAAATCTCAGGCTCAGACTAAGACGGTTTTCGTTCGGCAATTAACTTTCGATAGGCTTCGGCGCGTGAGAGACCTAATTCACGCGCCGCTTTCTTTAGTGCGGCGCGATGGTCGAGGCCGTCCTGTTCGAATTGGTCCACGAGGGTTTTAACGCTGGACGATTGTTGTGTAGTTACGCCGATCACGTTGCGATCAATCAAGACCACGATCTCGCCGCGAGGTTCCTCGCTCTCATAGTGACTGCTGAGTTCGCTTAAAAGACCGCGCCGGATCTCTTCGTGGACTTTGGTGAGCTCGCGCGCGACGACTACTTCACGCTCTCCGAGAATTTCGTGAGCGTCTTTTAGCGTCGTCGCCAACCTGTGTGGGGCTTCGTAAAAGATCAACGTGCCGGGCACTGATTGCAATTCGCCGAGCCGTGCGCGTCGCGCGTTTGATCGCGCCGGCAAAAAACCCGCGAAGAAAAATTCATCTGTTGGGAGTCCCGCGGCAATAAGCGCGGAGATCAAAGCACTTGGACCAGGCACGGGGACTACTGGTATTTCATTCTCGATTGCAGCGCGCACCAGGCGGAAACCAGGATCGCTGATGGACGGTGTGCCGGCATCGGAAACAACTGCGATGTCGCTTCCCTGCTTCAATGAATCGATCAGTTGTGTGGCGCGTTGCCGTTCGTTGTGTTCGTGATAGCTGATCGTTTTGGTTGTGATGCCGTAATGTTGGAGCAGCTTGTGTGTGTGACGCGTGTCTTCGCAGGCGATTACATCGACGTCTTTTAAGACTTGCAGGGCGCGGTGAGTAATGTCAGCGAGATTGCCGATGGGAGTCGCGACGAGGTAGAGAGTGCCGGGCATGCGAATCAATATACAAGATAAAGGCCCCGGCGTGGTGCCGAGGCCTTTGGCAGGATAGACCAGCGGGTTACAAAGCGGAAGTCAGATGCAGGTTAGTTACCGAGGGAATGGAATTCGTCTCCACCAATCGTCATTGTTGTTACGGTTGCGGTCGCGATTGCGATCGTTGCGACGCCAGTCGTCATCGCGGCCGTAGCCACCGTTGTATCTGAAACCGTAAACGTCGCTGATGTAGCGCAGCTCCTGTTGAATTTGCGACCACTGTGCCGTACGACGGGCAACCCGGTCCAACTGATCAGCTTCCTGGAGCACGCGTCGCGCTTCGCCTTCACTGCGATTCAGATCGCGGCCGTTGCCAACTCTCGATTTCAAATCGCCGACGGCATCACGGAATTGGTGGACCTGGTTGTTGATTTGATCTTCGCGGCGTGAGCCGTTGGCGCGGCTGCGATCGAGAGAACGATCCATCTCGCGCTCGAAGTCTTTTGCTAAACGATCCAGGCGGTTTACGGAGTCGCGGAGACCGCGATCGTCGTAGCGTCCGCGCCCGTAATCGCGATCATCGGGGTAGCGTCCCCACTGGGCTGATGCTGCGGCGGGCAAAGCAAGCGCCAGAATGGCCGCAGCAAAAATTGAAAACTTCAGTGTGTTTCGGTTCGTCATTTCTCTGTATTTCTCCTCAGTTCACCTCGGGCCGACTTCAACGCGATTACCCGATGTCGATGATTGAGCATTTGGCAAGACCCGTGCCTTTTCAGAAACGGCGCAAAAATGTGCGGTTTCGATAGGGAGAGCGCCAAAAGGTGCAGGGCGTAACGGAAATCGTTCGAGGAAGAACAAATCAGTTTAGCCGCAGATTTACGCGGAAAACGCAGATCAGTACCTGCGTTTATTTGCGTAAATCTGCGGCTAAATGACTTGTTCTAATCTCGGCGGTCGAGGAGGATGGAGAGGTGGCGGCGCATGTCGGATTGGTGAAGGACGACGTGTTTTTTGGAAAGGAATTTCCACGTCGGCGCGCCCGTGGTCGACTTCACCAGCAGCAACTCTTCGTTCGCGGTTTTGATACCGAGGTGACGAATATTCGCGGACGCCAGACCACCACCGCGTACTACACCATCGCGTGGCGTCCTGGGCCATCCCGCTTCCACGAACAAAGTCCGCACGCCGTTAGTAAACGTGATGAGGTGGCCAACCATCGTCGAGGACGGACCGCCAAAACGATGGCCTTCCTGTTTTGAAATCTGAATACTCGCCCCGGCGCGGTTTGCTTCACCGGCGAGAGTCGTAAATTCAGCGAGCAGCCAATCCACGCCGGCCGTGCGCAGCAGATCGTTTGAATTCTTCAGCGATAGATACTCGGCCACGTCCCGGCGTCCGGCCAATCTCGCTCTGCGCTCAGCTTCCGACAACGCTGCTGCCCAAGCTTCATCAAGTTCGCCCATATCAGCTTGCCGATGGTATCATGAGCCCCGAATCGTCCCCCCACAATCCTGAGGCGGAACCTTATCGAAATGATCCCATCATATCGACTCTTAACC
>DATENQ010000499.1:0-9177 GCA_035275005.1 Pyrinomonadaceae bacterium
CCGAGACCGAGTCGAAAACCGCATCGACTGCGACGCCTGCGAGTTGCTTCTGCTCCGTCAACGGAATGCCGAGCTTCTCAAACGTGCGCAGCAACTCCGGATCGACTTCATCCAGGCTCGCTTTCGTCGCTTTCTGTTTCGGCGCGCTGTAATAAATGACGTCCTGGTAATCGATGTCGGGATACTTGAGGTTGGGCCAGTGCTTCGGCTCTTTCATCGTCAGCCAGTGGCGATAAGCCTTCAGACGAAACTCCAGCATCCACTCCGGCTCGTTCTTCTTTTCAACGATCAAACGGATAGTGTCTTCGTTCAAGCCGCGCGGAATTACATCCGACTCGATATCCGTTACGAAGCCGTATTTGTATTCCTGTTTAGCTAAAAGTTCTGCTGTACTCATTAGTCCTTCTAAACCCGATTATCCTTCCGGCCGATGCCCTGAATCTGGTGCAGAGAGGCGTCGACGTTCGCCTCGGTTCCCAACAACTGCGAGAGCGTGATTTCAGCGAGTGCGTTGTCGACGATCTGGTGCAACTCGACGATGACTGGTCGGATACCGCAGTCGCCGGTGTGAACGCACGCGTCGAGGACCCCTGCGTAGCTCTTGCAATGCGACTCAGCCGGCTCGCCTTCCAGCACGCGTATCACCTGGTTCAAGCGAATCTCGGATGCCGCTCGCGAAAGCGAATAGCCGCCTTTGATGCCGCGCGTCGATTGAACCAGCCCGGCCTTGCTCAAAATCCACATCAGTTTGCCGGCGTTGGCGGTCGAGATGCCTTCGAGGCGGGCGAGTTGAGAGAGCGTTAACGACTCGCCCAACGTCTCCGCGCGGGCTAACTGGAGGAGACACCGCAGGCCATATTCTTCTTGAGCTGATATCTTCATCGCACGTCTAAACTGTTAATCTCAGGCATCTTAAGCTAAACCTTACTTTTAAGTCAAGATTAGCCGCAGATCTCCGCGGAGTAACGCAGATCTGCGTTATTCAGCGTAAATCTGCGGCTAGAGTTTGAATTCGAAGTCGAGATATCCGGCGATGCGGGCTGGCTTGCCGTTGAACGTCGACGGTGGGAAGGTCCAGTTGCGAGCGGCTTCTTCGGCGGCCGCTCGGAGGAGGGTCGGCCCCTCGGAGTTAGTCACCCAGATCTTCCCGTTTTCATCCACGATGGCAAACACGCGAACAGTTCCCACAACGCTGTGGGTTTTTGCGGTGGGCGGGTAGCTGGGCGCCACTCGCTTGGTTTCGCGGCCATTTAGAGAACCGGCAGTGACGAGTTGCGGCTCGGGCGCCGCGGAGGTGCTGGCCGGCGCAATTTGTACCGGCGTGGCCTCGGGAGTTGGTGTTGGCTTAGTTGCAAACGGATTGGGAATTCTGTTTGTGACCGCATCCAATGCCTGCGAACGTCCGAGCGAAGGCGCCTGGGATGAGGCCATCCTTTCGCGCGCCGTCAAATACTCGGTCTGCCACTTAGCGTGATCTTCATCATTCTTTGAAATCGCGAGACGGAGGCCAAGCACGTCTTCCTGTAGCGCGAGTGCATCGTAAGCGCGGCCTTGTTCTTTCGAGATCTCCCTGGCCTGCTCGATTACCCTTTCGAGCAGCCCGCGCACGCGCTCCAGATCCGTGTTGGCTTCGACCGGCAGATCCGCATCGCTGGGATTGATTCCGTAAGTGCGATAACGAGCCAGGTGCGCGCGAATACCGTTGATTGTTTGCCCGGCGGCGGCGAAATAAGTGCGAATCGACTCGTCTTTCTGGGCTGCGCGGTTTACGAATGTCTCTTCCAGGAGAGACTGCGAGCGGCCGTAGTTTCCATCTTCGAGATAAACCCCGAGCAGCATTAGAGTCGCTGCGTTACGCAGCGTGACGTCGTTGACAGACGCGCGAATATTTTCGAGTTCGACTGCGGCAGATTGCAGTTGGTGAACTGCCGCGAGCGCGCGGGCACGCTCGATGCGGCGTAGGACCGGATTAACAGTCGACGCATCCTCAGCGGAACCAGTCGCCTGGCCCAGCGCAAGACCGGCTGTGACTAGAACAAGAACTATCGGGATAAAAACGTGGACGTATAGACGAGAAAAAGATCTCAAATTGTCGACTCCCTCAAAATGCAAAAGCGAGCCTCATGCTCGCTTTCAGGTTGGTGTCAATTTGACGAAACTCATTATGCCACAAAAAAGCACATAAGGCACAAAAGGCATTGTTGGACGGATTTATATGTGCCTTGTGTGCTTTTTTGTGGCTTAAAACTGGGCTATGGGGTGGCGGAGGTGCCGAGGCTTTTGATGATGCGGTCGCGGTAGGAGCGGGCGTCGTTTTTGACTGCGGTCTCGTTGAGGGTCAATAAACGGCGGTTGCGCATGATGAGGCGGCCGTTGATGATGACGGTCTCGACGTCAGAGGCTTTAGTAGCGTAGACCAGATCGGAATAGACGTTGTAGAGCGGGATCTGGTTCAGCGTGTCGCGATCGATCACTAACAGATCCGCGCGCTTTCCGATTTCCAACGAGCCGATCTCTTTATCGAGGTGCAATGCCTGCGCGCCGCGGATGGTGGCCAGCTCGAACGCCTGCTGCGCCGAAATCACTTTCGGATCGCCAGTAAACACCTTGTGCAGCTTCGCGACCGTGTCCATCTCTTCCCACATGTTCAGATCGTTGTTGGAAGCAGCTCCATCCGTTCCCAAACCCACCAGCAGGTTCTCTTTCACCATCTGCGGAACGGGCGCGACCCCGGAAGCGAGCTTCATGTTCGATTGCGGATTATGTACGACGCCAACACCGCGACGCTTGAGGATCGCGATGTCAGTTCCCTGCGGCCAAACCATGTGCGCTGCAATCACGCGGTCGTTCAGGAAACCGATGCGATCGAGATAGGCAACCGGGCTCGCGCCTTTGGCTTTGACGCTGTCGTCAACCTCGCGCTTCGTCTCGGAAATGTGCGTGACGATGGGTGCGCCGGTGCGATCGGAGAACGCGCGCACTGCTTTCAGGTGTTCTTCTGAAACTGTATATGGCGCGTGTGGAGCAATAGCGGGAACGACCAGCTCGTGCCCTTTCCAACGCGCGACAAACTTCTCGACGTACGCCATTCCCTCAGCATTGGTCTTGTTGTCGGCCACGGGAAAATCGATGATGGTCTCTCCCAGCACACCACGAACACCGGCTTTCGCAGTCTCGTCGGCAATCGCGTCTTCGAAGTAATACATGTCGCAGTAGGTCGTGGTGCCACCGCGAATCATCTCGGCCAGACCGAGTCGCGCACCCACGCGAACAAACTCTTCCGTAACGTTCTTGGCTTCAGCGGGAAAGATGTACTTCGTCAACCACTCCTGTAGATCGAGGTCGTCGGCCAGACCGCGAAACAGGACCATCGGCACGTGCGTGTGGCCATTAATCAATCCCGGAGTGATGACTTTGCCCGCAGCGCTGATTCGCTGTCGTGAAGTGTACGCGCGCTCGATGTCTGCCCGCGGGCCAATCGCGACAATACGGCCCTGCGAGATCGCAATGCCGCCATCCTCGATCACCCGGCGTGTCTGGTCCATCGTGACGATCGTTCCGCCCAGGATCAGTAAGTCGACCGGTTGCCGGCGAGTTTGGGCGATGACGGTTGAAAGCATGCTCGTTACGATCAGGACAGAGACAAACACGGATTGATAAGGCTTCATTTGTTTTTCAAAAAGCGCGCATCGAAGGCGCGCGGCAACAGGTCCGCGATGTGAAACTCCTCGTGCTCGCCTCTCAGGTTTGCGAACACAATCGTAGCGCCTTTTGCAAACTCCCAGATGATCTGGCGGCACGTGCCACACGGCGGAGTCAGAGTTTCGGTATCAGCGACCACGGCCAGTTCCGTAAAATTGCGTTCACCTTCCGACAACGCCTTCCAGATAGCGACTCGTTCCGCGCAAACCGTCAAACCATAGCTCGCGCTCTCGACGTTACAGCCGGTGTAAACCTTCCCACCCTCGGTTCTAAGCGCTGCTCCAACCAGAAAATTTGAAAATGGCGCCACCGATTGCAAGCGCGCACGCTTCGCAACTTCAATCAACGGCTCTTCAACTTCGCTCAAAATTAACCTCCAACAGTTGACAAAGCACTGGCCAGCCGCTCGCGAATTTTTCCGCTCAACAAATCAATGCTTACGAGATTATGGCCACCCTCGGGAATGATTACGTCGGCATGGCGTTTCGACGGTTCGACAAACTGCATGTGCATGGGTCTGACCGTCCCCAGGTATTGTTCAATGACTGACTCGATCGTGCGACCACGCTCGGCGATGTCGCGCCGCAGCCGGCGAATGAAACGAATGTCGTCCGGAGTGTCAACAAACACTTTGATATCCATCTGTTCAAGCAGACGCGGATCGGCAAAGATCAAAATGCCTTCGACGATAACGATCGGCTTGGGTTCGACGGTGCGTGTTTCGTTCAGACGCGAATTTGTTTTGAAGTCGTAAAGCGGCAGCTCGATGGCTTCGCCTGACTTCAGTCGCCGCACGTGATTGACGAGCAGCTCGTTGTCGAGCGCATCCGGATGATCGAAGTTGGCGACACCGCGGTAGTCGAGTGGAAGATCGGTGACATTGCGGTAATAAGAGTCTTGCTGAATGAAAACGACTTCGCTGGCACTCACGGATTCCAGGATGCGATTTGCGATAGTGGTCTTCCCCGATCCCGTTCCACCCGAAATGCCAATTATCATGCTCATATGACCAATTCATTTAGCCGCAGATTTTCGCAGACTAACGCAGATCTGCGTCTATCTGCGTTAATCTGCGGCTTTAAACTCTTCGATTAATCGCGCCGATCACTCTCTGCAGCAACTCCGTAAACGTCGCGCGGACGCGGACACCCGTGGCCATCACTTCTTCATGATTGATCGGCTCGTCGCTGATGCCCGCGGCCATGTTGGTGATACAGGAAATACCAAGCACCTCGATGCCCATGTGCCGCGCCACGATCGCCTCGGGAACCGTGCTCATCCCCACCGCATCCGCGCCAAGGTTTCGCAGCAGGTGAATCTCAGCCGGCGTCTCGTAACTCGGACCAGACAGCCCGCCATAGACACCGCGTCGTACTTCAACGTTGATCGCCCGCGCTTCCGCGACTACCAGCTCCTGCAACTCATGGGAGTAAACCGCCGACATGTCCGGGAATCGTGGTCCAAAACGCTCGTCATTCGGCCCACGCAACGGATTCACACCCATCAAATTCACGTGATCGCTGATGACCATCAGCGCGCCCTGCGTAAGTTGCACGTTGATCCCGCCCGCGGCGTTCGTCAAAACCAGGGTCTTGATGCCGAGCAAGTTAAAAACACGCACCGGAAAAGTGACTTCCTCGAGCGAGTAACCTTCGTAGTAATGCACTCGCCCCTGCATCGCCAGCACGGGGATGCTGTCTACCTTGCCGATTACGAGACGTCCTGCGTGTCCCTGCGCCGTCGAGCGCACGAAGCCGGGTATATCTTCGTAAGGAATCGCGACTGCCTCGTCGAAGTCGTCAGCAAATCCACCCAGTCCACTGCCCAACACAAGCGCAATGCGCGGCTCAACACTGATTCGCGATCTGATGATCCTGGTAGCATGTTCGGCGCGTTCGTAAAGACTCGTGCTTGCCATTCGCTCAACCATTTCAACCCCCTACTTCTCTTTCTGATAGGGTATACCCAGTGCGCGCGGCGGCCGGGACGATCCAATAAAGCCCGCCAGCACCACGATGGTCAAGACGTACGGAACCATTTGAATAAATTGCACCGGAATATCTTCTCCCGATGGTAACTTGAACACGCCCTGCATCTGAATCGAAACCGCTTCCGTAAACCCAAACAACAGGCAAGCGAGCATTGTCTGCACCGGCCGCCACTTTCCAAAGATCAACGCAGCGAGCGCGATGAAACCGCGACCCGCAGTCATGTTTCGCGTAAACAACGACGACTGGCCAATCGAAAGATATGCTCCTCCAAGTCCGGCGAGGATGCCGGCCAGCAACACTCCCGAATATCTGATCCGGCTGACACTCACACCCGCGACATCGGCAGCTTCGGGATTCTCACCAACAGATCTCAGTCGTAGTCCGAAAGGCGTCTTGTAAAGTACGTATGCGATGCCAGCGACTAGTGCAAGGACCACGATCGCGATAAACCACGGCGACTGCGGCAACAGACGGGCCTTGGGAATCTGCGGTGTTGAACCTGACGAAAGAAAAAACGCGCCACTCAAGAGACCAGGCATGCCAATCATCAAAATGTTGATTGCCGCTCCACTGACCACTTGATCTGACTTGAACTTAATACAGCTCACCGCGTAGATCACAGCGATAAAGAGTCCGGCCATCATGCCGCCGAGCAGTCCGATCCACGGGCTCGCCGCACCCATTCCCAATCTTGTGTCAGCCGCATAAGTGACGGCAGCAGCAGTGAAAGCTCCGGCGAGCATTTTTCCTTCGAGCGCGATATTGATGACGCCCGAGCGCTCGGAGAACAGACCACCAAGCGCGGCGAGCACGAGTGGAGTCGCGAGTCGAATGGTCGAAGCGATGAGCGAAAGAGTGAAGATGTCTCTCACGGTGTCTAATCCTTAAACGTTAGCCCTCAGATGTTGGAACGACGGCCTTCTTCCCACGAGCCACTTGAAGAAAGCCTCGGCAGCAACAAACAAAATGATAATGCCCTGTAACACCTGCACAATGTCTTTGGTCACGTGCTCTGAAAAACCATCGACGTAGATGCCACCATGTTGCAAGGCGGCAAATAACAGAGCGGCAAGTACCACGCCCGCCGGATGATTGCGACCCAGCAAAGCCACGGCGATTCCTGTGAATCCGTAGTTGTCGGAAAAGCCGTCATAGTAACGATAACGATAACCAAGCACTTCGTTGATTCCGACCATACCGGCAAGCGCGCCGGAAACAGCCATCGCGAGGATGATCTGTTTACGGATCGAGATGCCGCCATACTCCGCCGCGTAGGGATTACTACCGGTGGCCCGAATCTCGTAGCCCCACTTCGTGCGCCACAAGAATAGATACACGAGCAAACAGCAGAGCAGCGCGAGGAGAAAGGCAAGGTTTAAAGGAATACGCTCGGGAAATCCCGGGATGAATTTGCCGAGCCGCGCGATGTGCGCGCCTTCACCAATCATCGACGTTTGCATGATCGGATCGCCGCGCTCTTTATAGTGATACTGGACGAAATAACTGATGAGCGCGACGGCGATGAAGTTCAACATGATCGTGTTGATAACTTCGTGCGAGCCAAAGCGTGCTTTCAGAACACCCGGAATCGCGGCCCAGAACGCGCCGCTCAGTATCGCAGCGGCAAAGCAAAATGGAATCAATAGCCACGGCGTTAGATTTGCGAACTTGATTCCCACCCACGCGGTTGCAAACGCGGCGATGTAGAGTTGGCCTTCGGCGCCGATGTTGAATAAGCCGCAACGAAATCCGACGAGGACAGCGAGACCGGTAAAGATTAGTGGTGTCGCGTGAAAGAGCGTGTAACCGATGCCGTCGGGCCAGGAAAGTGCGCTGCCTAGCAGAAGGCGATAGGCGACGAACGGGTTATCACCGACGATCAAAATGAGAATCCCGCCGACGATGAAAGCGGCCACCACCGCGATTAGGGGAAACAGAAGCTCACGCGCGAGTTTGGTCATGTTAGGAATGGTTATCCACAGATTACACAGATTATTTAATAACTCTGCGTAATAAGTGGAATGGTTCTAATGTCCGCGGGTCATCAACAAACCGATCTCTTCCAGTGTTGCCACTTTCGGATCTACTTCGCCCGCGATGCGCCCGTCGTGAATGATCAACAGGCGATCGGAAAGACTCGTCACCTCTTCGAGCTCAGCGGAGACGAGCAGGATCGCGCAACCATCATCACGCAAGCTCACTAGCTGCCGGTGAATGAACTCGATCGCGCCGATGTCCACGCCGCGTGTCGGTTGCGAGACGAGCAGGAGCTTTGGATCGACTTTGTATTCACGTCCGATGATCAACTTCTGCTGATTACCACCCGATAGAGCGCGCGCCGGAAGCGCGGCGTTTGGCGGACGAACATCAAACTCCTTGATGATCTCCGCGGCGCGTCGCTGAATCGCATTCTCGTCAAGGAAAACTCCGCCCGCCAAAGCGGCCACCGGCGGACGATAGTGAACGCCGAGTATCGAGTTTTCCGCGAGGCTAAAGTCGAGCAACAGTCCGCGACGGTGACGATCTTCCGGAATGTGCGCGATGCCAAGCTCGCGCCTGACGCGCGCGCTCATCGTGTGAAGATCCTTGCCTTCGAAATTGATCTCGCCGCTCATACGCTCAGGTTCGATCAATCCTGCAAGCGCCTCGATCAGCTCCGTTTGTCCATTACCTTCAACACCTGCAATGCCGACGATCTCTCCGCTCCGTACTTCGAATGAGACTTCGTTAACACGTTTCGCCCCGGTGCGATCCGTAACTGAGAGATTCCTGACTTCCAGTTCCGCTTTGCCGACTTTCGCATCCGGCTTTTCCACTCGCAGCAACACTTCGCGGCCAACCATCAACCGCGCTAGCTCGGCGGCGTTTGTGTCCTTGGTTTGCACGCGGCCCACCACTCTTCCGTCGCGCATAACGGTAACTTCGTCGGAGATCGCGAGCACTTCCGAGAGTTTATGAGTGATGATGATGACCGTCTTACCCTGCTCACGCATGCGACGAAGAATCACGAAGAACTCTTCGACTTCGAGGGGCGTCAACACCGCGGTAGGCTCGTCGAGAATCAGGATGCGCGCGTGTCGATAGAGTGCTTTCAATAACTCGACCCGCTGTTGTTGACCTACGGATAAATGTTCGATTGGTTCGTTGGGATTGACGGCGAGTTTGAACTCTTCCGAGAGCTGCCGGATTTGCGCTCCGGCGCTCTTGAGATCGAGTGCGAGGCCCGTACCGGGTTCGGCGCCGAGCACGATGTTCTCGGCCACTGTCATCGTCTCGACCAGCATGAAGTGCTGGTGGACCATGCCGATGCCGAGCGCGATCGCGTCGTGAGGCGATTGGATGCCAACCGCTTTGCCGTCGACGAGGATCTCGCCACTGTCGGCGGTGTAGAAACCGTATGCGATCCGCATCGCCGTCGACTTACCGGCGCCATTCTCACCAACGATGGCATGGATCGTTCCCGGCTTAACGACGATGTTGACGT
>DATENQ010000500.1:0-6223 GCA_035275005.1 Pyrinomonadaceae bacterium
AATAGGGGTAAAAAAAGGGGTATCTTTGGTTCCCATCTCTTTGACACCCGCGATTTTATTAGGTTTGCCCGCTTGGCTCAGCGGTAGAGCACTCGCTTCACACGCGAGGGGTCAGTAGTTCGAATCTACTAGCGGGCACCAGGATTTAGTTGATTGCGGGCGACGATGTCGCCCGTTTTCTTGTGCACACTGCTCTACCGTGAATTCAAATTGACGCTGATCGCCCTAAGGGGTTAATAATTCTCACCGTGAGCCCCGATAAGAAGACGAACAAGCGCGCGACGAAGATTATGTTGATCCGGCACGCGGAGAAGCCGGCCAAAGATTCGGCCCCGTACGGCGTGACCGCGGAAGGCGAACGCAGTAAAGAATCACTCGAAGTTCGCGGGTGGCAAAGGGCCGGCGGTTTAGCAAATCTCCTGGCCCCGACGAACGGCCACTTTCAACACGCCGCTCTCGCCAAACCACAGTTCCTCTTTGCATCGAAACCCCTACGACGCAAAGGCAGCAAGCGACCACTCGAAACAGTCACTCCCTTAGCTCAAAAACTCGCAATTCGAATTAACTCCAGTTTCCAGCGCGCCGATTTCGAAGACATGTTGGAGGAAGTCTTCGCGTCTAAGGGAGTCGTGCTTATCTGCTGGCAACGCGAATACATCCCCGACATAGCTGCCCACATTCTCGGCAACAAAAAACTCGCGCCCAAGAACTGGCCGGAAGATTGTTTCGACATGATCTGGGTGTTTGATCTCGCTCGCTCGTCGTTGAAATACACGTTCAAGCAAGTCCCTCAAAAGTTGTTGGGCGGCGATGTGGCCACTCCCATAAAATAATAAGATGTTCGGTCCGGATTTCATTTCCAACCCTTACAGAACTTACCAACACCTGCGTACGACCGCGCCACTGCACTGGGCAGACAAGTTTCGCAAGGGTGCATGGCTGGTGACACGTTATGCAGATGTGTTGGCCGGACTACACGACCCGCGTCTCTCAAGCCAACGCAGCCACACACTCACTGCCGCGCTCCCAAGCGAAGCGCAAAGCGAATTCGCAACGTTCAATCAAATCTTTTCCAAGTGGATGCTCTTCCTCGATCCGCCACATCATAGCCGCCTGCGCAAACTCCTGAACAAGGAGTTTACGCCAAACATGATTCAGCAATTGCGCCCGCGTATTCAGCACGCCGTCAACACGCTCCTGGACCAGGCGCTCGGGAAAACCGAGATGGAGTTTATGACTGAGGTTGCAAACCCTCTGCCCGTCAGAGTTATTGCAGAAATGCTTGGCATACCCAGCGAGGATCAACGTGATTTCCAAACCTGGTCTGACGATCTTGCTGATTTCTTCGGTAATTCAACCGCGACTGTAGAGGTCGGGCGTCGCGCGCAGACGAGTCTTATCAACCTCACAGAATATTTCCGTGCACTGCTTCCCAAGCGCCGCGAAAATAAAGGAGATGACCTGGTAAGTCTGTTGCTGCGCGTCGAGGAAGAAGGCGAAGTGTTAACAGAGGAAGAACTGTTGGCTCAATGCACACTGCTACTCGTGGCGGGACACGAAACCACTCGCAACCTTCTCGGAAACGGATTGCTGGCCCTGCTTCAGCATCACGATCAACTCGCAACTCTCAGACAGAGTCGTTCGCTCATGTCGTTAGCCGTGCGAGAGTTTGCGAGATACGACAGTCCGGTGCAGTTCGCCGGACGCGCCGCTACTGAAGACTTCTCGTGGCATGGTCAATCAATCGTGAAAGGACAAACAGTCATTTTCCTTTTGGGCTCGGCCAATCACGATCCGCAGAAATTCAGCGAACCGGAACGACTGCAGATCTCGCGCGACGAAGGTATGCCGCTTTCATTCGGTCACGGTACCCATTTCTGCATTGGTGCGGCACTGGCCTATACGGAAGCCGAGATCGCATTCACGTCATTACTTGATCGGACGTCGAGTTTGAAGATGTTAGACGATGCTCCCGCATGGCGTGCGAACTCCGGTTTTCGCGGATTAAGCAGACTGCGAGTCGCGTTATACGCGTGAAGAGTGGCACCGATGAGAATAGCTGTTTCCGGAACACATGGCGTCGGCAAGTCGACGCTGATCGATGAGTTTCTAAGCAAGCACCAGGAGTTTATTCACGAGCCGGAGCCGTACATCATACTGGTTGAGGATTTTGGAGAAGAGTTTTCGGACGAACCAAATATGGAAGACTTCAGGCGCCAACTCGATTTCAACATCGATCGGCTACGGCAACACACACCGGGAGAGAAAGTCATCTACGAGCGTTGTCCAATCGATTTTCTTGCTTACATTGATGCGCTCGAACCCGGCAGTGTTGAAGCATTGCTCGGACCAGTCGCGCAGGCTATGCGGCATCTCGATCTGGTCGTGTACCTGCCGCTCGACAAAGATCAAACGCTCGAATCGGAGTATCCAAAACTACAAAAGGCCGTCGACCGGCGTTTAAATGCGATGTTGCTGGACGACGAACTGGGAATAGTCAGCACGCCAGTAGTGGAAGCAACGGGCTCAACAGCTCAGCGCCTTAGCGTTGTTGTTAATGAATATCAAACACGCAACCCGGTGACGTCTCGCAGAGAATGACGTCGTAGCTGTCGAGCAGCGGCATTGCCAGTTTTTCCAGCTCGTTCTTCCACAACTCGCCCCCGTAAAACGCGTCCTTCATGCGGTCGCGCTCCTCGAGTGAGGGGAAGCTGCGCAGGAAAACAAACTTGTTCGGATTCTCAACGTCGAGAAATGGACCAATGATATGCATTCCATAAGTGCGCTGGGCCGGCACGGCGCGCGTTTCAAACAATCGGATGAACTCATCACGCTTGCCCGGCTTGATCCGGTAGCTGCGGACTTCTACTATCATCACCTACCTCCTTGAAAAGGACTGTAAACCGAGTTATGAGCGCCAGCAAGAAGGCACTTTCAGGTAACCATGAGCAACGCGTGCGGCCCAATCCAGTGGAAGGCTGCCCACTGACCGCGGCGTTCGCCGCCATCGGCGGCAAGTGGAAGTTGATCATCATCTACTGGCTGGCGGAATCACCGAAGCACTTCGCCGCGCTGCGCAAAGCCATGCCCGGTATCTCGCAGAAAGTGCTTACACAGCAGTTACGCGAACTGATGAGCGACGGCATCGTCAACCGCGAACCGAAAGGCGCGGTCCCGGCGCCGGTAGTCTATTCGTTGTCGGAATACGGTCGCTCCGTGCTGCCGCTGGTTGAGGATGTGCGACTGTGGGGCAGGATCCACCTGGCCCGTCCGCGGTAGCCTTACGAAGGATCCGTGTAATCCGCGGTTAATTTTTTCAAACGTTCGATCGGGCGTTTCAAGGAACGTTTCTTCTTGAGCATGTCGGACCAGAGTTCGCCGGCTTCAGCTACACGTTGGGCCATGTTTCGCAAGGTAAATGTTCTTGGCCCAACGTCGCCTCGCTCCAGTTCTTCCCACGTGCAGGGCGCGGACACGGGTGCACCTGGCTTGGCGCGCACGGTGTAAGTCGCCGCGTATGTGGCGCTGTAACCGTTGCGACCCGTGTCGACGAGAATACGGCTACCACGATCGACTTTGTGAAACTCCTGCGTCAGGTGTTCAGGATCACGCTGCACGAGAACTCTTCCAACCGCGTGTGCGAAACGCGCAACAGCGCCGAAGTCAGACTTGCCATCGAGCGGAACGACGATGTGAAAACCCTTCGATCCGGAAGTCTTGATCCAACTCGGCAAACCGAGCTCGTCCAGCAAAGCTCTCAAATTCAACGCGGCCGAACGAAGCGTGTCGAGTGCATCTTCCTGCGACGGATCGAGATCGAAAACGCAGATGTCGGGGTTATATAAGTTCGGAGTGCGCGACGGCCAAACGTGGATCGTGATGCTGTTCTGGTTCGCAAGCCAGAGCAACGAGCGAGTGTCGTTCGCGAGGGGATGATGGACCGTGCCGCCGTGCTTTGGCACCTCGACGCGCTCGAGCCACTCAGGAAATCCTTTCGATACGTCCTTTTGAAAGAAGCCCGGCGCCCCAATGCCGCGGTGATAACGCTCCATCGTAACCGGCCGCCGTCGCAGGTGCGGCAGCATCAGCGGCGCAATCATCTCGTAGTACGACGCCAGCTCGCCCTTCGTGATTCCCTCGCCCGGAAACAGAATTTTTTCAGGATGCGTGATCATCGTTTGCTGAGTCGACGACGGCGAGCAGACGCGGATGGCGCAGCTTGCCATGCACGGTCCACTCGATGAATCCAACTTTCACTGTGATCTTTGGTTGCACCCAGTGCGCGCGCACGCGTGGCAAGCCCTTGGCTATGGTAAATGGCGCTTTCGGAATTTCCAGTTTGTCGAGTTGTTCGCGAAGATCCAACAGCAGTTTCGTATCGAAGCCGGTTCCGATTCTTCCCGCGAAAACAAAGTCGTCGTCTTTGTAATAACCAATCAACAGCGCGCCCAGACCGACGCGCTTCCCTTGCGGATCCGTAAAACCACCAATAACGAAATCCTCCGACAACTCGCATTTCATCTTGAGCCACTGCTTTGAACGACGATGCTCGTAGATCGAACCACGTCGCTTCGCGATGACGCCTTCCCATCCTTCTCGCTCCGCGCGCTCCCAGGGCGATGGCTCGTCGATCAGAGTCACGTGATGCAACGGCTCTTCAAACGGCAACTGCGCCAACAACTCACGACGCTCTTCGAGTGGAAGAGTAGTGACGTTGCGGCCGTCGAGCCACATGACGTCAAACACGTGATACGCGATCTTACTGCCGGGCCAGGTGATCTCACCGTCGAGGATCAATTCGTGGTGCGGAAGACGTTCGATCGCTTGTTGGACTGCCGGAATGTTCTGCGGCAGGTGGTTGCGCGAAAACAACTGAACGTCGTTGCCTTTCTTGTAAGCCAGCAGGCGGATGCCGTCGAACTTCCGCTCGAAGCTCCACTCCGGCCCGCTGAACCGCTCCTGCGTCAAAGTCGCCGCCATCGGCACGAGCCATTCCGGAAAGGAAGACATGGCCACAGATTACGCAGATTGCGCAGAACAGTAAATCTGCGTAATCTGCGTAACCTGTGGACACACGGATCAATCGACGGAATTTCTTACGTGGCGCGGTAGCCACGAGCGCGGCGTTGATGATGGCGCGCCGCGCACTTCCTTTCGATGGCAGGCGCCATTTTGCTCCTGTTAATGTCGCACGCAACCGGATCATTCGCGAAGTCGTGGGGCTGAGACCGTATCGTCCGAGCGGCTTTGTCGTCGACGCGCAGCGCTTCGGAAGTAAGCTTCTCGTTCACAACTACGGGCACGGCGGTGGCGGCGTGACTCTCTCGTGGGGCACCGCATCACTGGCTGTAGATCTGCTGCGGGATTTTCTAATCGCTCGCAAACGCGCGCGACCTACACGCTTCGCGGTGCTGGGTTGCGGCGTGAGTGGACTCTCAACCGCGCGGCTGTTGCAACGTCGTTTCCAGAATGGACCAGGAACCGTAACGATCTATGCGAAAGATCTGCCGCCGGACACAACGTCGAACATCGCCGGCGCGTGGTGGGCGCCCACTTCGGTCTACGAAACCGCGACACCGAAGTTTACTGAACAGTTTCGACAGGCTTCTCGCATCTCAAATCGCGCTTTTCAGTTGCTCGTCGGCGCTGAGTATGGCGTACGTTGGATCGACACATTGGAACTATCGCGTAACGAAGCACAACTCGGACGCGAACTGCCGGGCGGCAACGATCTCTATCCACAGATCGAGATACATCGCGATCCGGACAACTATTTCGGCTTTCCATTTGTAAAGCAATACATGTCGATGCTGATCGAACCGTCGATCTATCTCAGCGCGTTGTTGAGAGACTTTTATATCGCGGGCGGCAGAGTAGTGGTGCAGGAGTTTAAGAGTCGCGAGCAGATCGCTCGACTGCGTGAGCCGGTGGTTTTCAACTGCACGGGACTGGGTTCACGCGCGCTCTTCGACGACAAAGAGCTCTCTCCGGTGCGTGGTCAACTCGAAGTGCTGCTGCCGCAGCCCGAGATCGATTACGCCTATTTGAGCAGCGGCTACATGTTCCCACGTCGCGACGGCATCATTCTCGGCGGCACGTGGGACCACGACGATTGGTCCCTCACACCTGACCCCGATCAAGCCACCGAAATCCTCGAAGGCCACATGGAGATCATGAAGCATGTCAAATAGAGCGACGGGCGGCCACGGAGTGCCGCCCCTAC
>DATENQ010000501.1:0-3765 GCA_035275005.1 Pyrinomonadaceae bacterium
TGGAGGGTAAACGCTTCGTCGAAACTGAGCGGACCTACCGCCTCAGTCCCGATGTCGTTAGGCATGGACTCGATCAAAGCTCTAGCTTGTCCGTTCATCGATCACCGCTCTCTCAACAGTGCAAACACCACAAACGGCGGAGTTGTGGCAAGAATCTGCCACGAATCCGGGATTTGTAGTATTCGGTCCGGTATTGTATTCCCGAACCCGGCTTTACACCAATATTTCCGAGCGATGACCTAAGTTAGTGTCTCAAAGGGGCGATCCGTTGCGTTGAACGTCCGCGATGAAGATAAAGTTCAGCCGCGGATTTGCGCAGATGAACGCCGATCTGCGTTTCACCTGCGAAAATCCGCGGTTAAGATATAATCCTCCTCTATTGACCCAATCATTAGAAAATAGTCCGTTTATGAGGGCGTGCCGCCGGGAGCCGGTGCCGTATACGCCGATCTGGCTAATGCGGCAGGCCGGGCGTTATATGCGCGAGTATCGGGACGTTCGCGCTAAAACGAGCTTTCTCGAGCTGTGTAAGACGCCGTCGCTGGCGGCGGAAGTGACTGTTACCGCCGTTGAGCGTCTCGGCGTTGATGCGGCCATCATCTTTGCCGACATCCTGCTGATACTCGAACCGATGGGTATCGACTTCGAGTTTGCCCCCGGCGGAGGACCCGTAATTCACAATCCGGTTCGCAAGGCTTCCGACGTCGATCGACTCCTTGAGCTTGAAGACGTGAGCGCGCTGGAGTTTGTTAACGAGGCGATTCGACAAACGCGGCGGGCGTTGCGACCTGATATTCCGTTGATTGGTTTTTGCGGCGCGCCGTTTACGCTCGCGTCTTATGTAATTGAAGGCGGCGGATCCAGGAATTACGTCCACACAAAACGGCTGATGTATGACGATCCGGGCGCGTGGCACGCGATGCTCGGGTTGATCTCGCGAGGACTCGCAAAGTACCTCAATGGCCAGATTGCGGCTGGAGCGCAGGCAGTGCAGTTGTTTGATTCGTGGGTTGGATGTTTGAGTCCGGATGATTATCGTGAGTTTGTGTTGCCGCACACGCGTGACGTGATCCGCAATGTAACGCCGGGCGTGCCGGTGCTTCATTTCGGCACGGGAACCGCAACGCTGCTCGAGTTAATGCGTGAAGCGGGCGGCGACGTAATCGGGCTTGATTGGCGTGTGCGGCTGGATGAAGGTTGGGATCGAGTGGGTCATGACGTCGCGGTGATGGGAAATCTCGATCCGGTTGTGTTGTTTGCGAACCAGGATGTTATTCGCGAACAGGCGAAGCGGATCATGAAGCAGGCGGGTGGTCGAGCCGGGCACATTTTTAACCTGGGGCACGGGATCCTGCCGGAGACGCCGGTGGAGAACGTGATTGCGTTAGTTGAGATGGTCCATGAATTATGATGCTTTATTAGTCGTGTCGTTCGGTGGACCGGAGGGAATGGACGATGTGATTCCGTTCCTGAAAAAAGTTTTGCACGGGCGGAATGTTCCCCGCGAGCGCATGCTTCAGGTGGCGCATCATTACGAGTTGTTTGGTGGCGTAAGTCCGATCAATCAACAAAATCGAGAGTTGATTGCCGCGTTAGAGAAAGAGCTTGGGAGAAACGGGCCGCGACTCCCGATCTATTGGGGCAATCGTAACTGGCATCCGCTGCTGCCCGATACTGTCGAACGTATGGCTGCGGACGGAGTCGAGAACGCACTGGCGTTTGTGACGTCTGCTTACAGTTCTTACTCGAGTTGCCGGCAGTATCTTCAGAACATCAGCGACGCGCAGGCGAAAGTTGGACCACGTGCGCCGCGCATCGAGAAGCTGCGCGTGTTCTACAATCACCCGCTATTTATTGAAGCGAACGTCGATCACGTTCGTGCTGTATGGAAAGATCCGGCGCAGCTGGTGTTTACCGCTCATAGCATTCCGGAATCGATGGCGGCGAATTGCGACTACGCGGCGCAGCTCGCTGAGACGGGAAGCGCGATTGCGCGGGCGCTGAATATCGACAACTGGCAGCTCGTTTATCAGAGCCGCAGCGGTTCGCCGTCGCAACCGTGGCTTGGACCGGACGTTTCGGATCATTTGAGAGCGCTCGCCGGCAAGGGTGTAAAGGATGTCGTGATAGCGCCGATTGGTTTCGTGTCCGATCATATGGAGGTCGTTTACGATCTCGACTATGAGGCGCAGAAAGTAGCGCGCGATCTTGGCATAAACATGGTGCGCGCGCGGACCGCCGGGACACATCCGGCGTTTGTGAAGATGATCCGGGAATTAGTGCTCGAGCGAATCAACGACGAAGTACCAGCAAACATCTGCGCGCCGGATTGTTGTCGTCTCAGTTAGAGGTTACATGAGTGACAGGATTGTCATCATCGGCGGCGGAATTTCCGGCCTCGCGGCAGCGCATCGCGTCCTCGAACTGAATCCGGCAGCACAAGTAACGATTCTCGAAGCTTCAAGCAGACTGGGCGGGACGATTCAAACCGAGTATCGCGATGGGTTCCTCATCGAACGCGGGCCTGATTCCTTCATTTCCGAAAAGCCACAGGCCGTCGCGCTTGCGAAACGATTAGGTCTCGAGTCGCGATTGATCGAGACAAACGAAAAATATCGCCGCAGTTTCATCGTCAGGAACGGCCGGCTGCGACCGGTGCCGGAAGGATTTCAGTTGCTGGCGCCGTCGCGCATGTGGCCGTTTATTACGAGCGACATTTTTAGCGTGACAGGCAAAGCGCGAATGGCTGCCGATCTGTTTCTGCCGCGCAAGAATACGAATGGAACCACTGATGAAAGTCTGGCAAGTTTTGTAAGACGACGATTGGGTGCTGAGGCGCTCGATCGCATGGCCCAACCGATGGTCGGAGGGATCTATACCGCCGATCCGGAAACGCTTAGCTTGCGTGCAACGCTGCCACGCTTTCTGGAGATGGAACGAAAGCATCGCAGTCTGATCCTCGCGATGATGCGGCAGGGCCGGGCACAAAAGAGTGGGACCAGCGGAGCGCGTTATAGTCTGTTTCTGTCGTTCGATCGTGGCGTGCAGGTGTTGGTCGACGCGTTAACACAGATCAAAGCGGATTTTCGCTTAAATACGCGGGCGCAAAGACTGACCTTCGATCAAGGGTGGACGATAACCACGGATAAGGATGAAGCACTTAAAGCAGACGCTGTGTGTCTGGCTGTGCCGGCTTATATCGCAGCTTCACTTTTGACTGGAGAGCTCGCGGACAAACTGCGACAAATCAAATACGCTTCAACGGCAACGATCAACTTCGGTTACCGGCGCACGGCCATCTCACATCCACTGAATGGTTTCGGTTTCGTCGTTCCGTATATCGAAAAGAGATCCCTGATTGCGTGCACGTTCAGCAGCGTGAAGTTCTCCGGACGCGTGCCTGACGGACACGTGCTGTTGCGAGCGTTTGCGGGCGGCGCGTTGCAACCTGAAATATTCGCGCTGGATGAATCGGAGCTGGCCGCTCGCGTTGAAGCGGATCTGCGTGAGTTGTTAGGCATTAATGAAGCGCCGCTATTCGTTGAAACTGCAAAATGGGAACGTTCGATGCCGCAGTACGAAGTTGGTCATCTCGATCGGATCGTGGAGATCGAAAACGAAGTCAGCCAGTTTCCGGGGCTAGCGCTTGCCGGTAACTCTTATCGCGGCGCCGGAATCCCAGATTGTATTCGTAGTGGCGAAGCCGCCGCCGAATCGTTGGTGAGATAAGAGTTTTTTCACGCAAAGGCGCAAAGATGCAAAGAA
>DATENQ010000502.1:0-6556 GCA_035275005.1 Pyrinomonadaceae bacterium
TGGCTGGTCAGCCGTTCGGCGGTACGGTCACGGGAACTGGCTTTGTGCCGGGTGCTACGGAGCTTGTGTTCTGCATTGCGAATACCAGTACCTGCTACCAGCAACCGCCGGCGTTGGTCACGGTCAACAATACAACCACTCTGAGCGTCACGGCCGTTAATCTCAGTGCCGGACCCTGGCAGATCTTCGTCAAGACTGTCGCTGGTCCATCAGCCAGAGCAGCCACCTTTACCGTCCTCACCCCACAGACACCGGCGCCGACGATTTCCAGTTATCAATGGAGCTCGACGCCGGTGGCTGGTCAATCTTTCGGCGGGACTGTCAGTGGGACCGGCTTCGTCTCAGGCGCCACTGAAGTGTGGTTCTGTGTTACCAATACCAACACCTGCTTCCAACATCCGGCAGCCGGAGTGAGCGTTAACAACTCCAGCAGCTTGAGTGTCATCAATGTGAACCTGGGCAGCGGTTCCTGGCAGTTTTTTGTGAAGACGTCGGCGGGAAGTTCAGCCAAGTCATCCCCCTTCACCGTAAACCAGCCACCGCCGTCTCCACCAACTATCTCCGGCTACTCCTGGAATACGACTCCAAAAGCGGGCCAGTCCTTCGGCGGCACCATAAATGGAACGGGCTTTGTCTCGGGCGCCACTGAAGTTTGGTTCTGTGTCACCAACAGCAACACCTGCTTCCAACATCCGGCAGCCGGAGTCAGCGTTAACAACTCCAACAGCTTGAGTGTCATCAATGTGAACCTTGGCAGCGGCTCCTGGCAGTTCTTTGTGAAGACACCAGCGGGAACTTCAGCCAAGTCAAGCTCATTTACGGTAAGCCAGGGTCCGCCTACTATTTCCGGTTATTCGTGGAGTACGACTCCGAGGGGCGGCCAGCCTTTCGGCGGCACCATAAATGGGACCGGGTTTGTCTCAGGCGGCACTGAGGTCTGGTTCTGCATTACTAACAGCTCCACCTGTTTCCAACATCCGGGAGCCGGGGTGAGCGTTAACAACTCCACCACCTTAAGTGTCATCAATGTGAATCTTGGCAGTGGCTCCTGGCAGTTTTTCCTGAAGACTTCTGCCGGGTCCTCCGCAAAGTCAACGGCCTTCTCGGTTTTGTAATCCGTGGCTTGCTGACATATTCTCCGGATGCTCTGTTAAAGCGAGTGGTTAATCACCACTCGCTTTTGTTTCGACAGCTCTGTTGCAACCCTATAGACCAGACCCGCTTCTAAGGTCAACACCGCTGGAGAAAATCGCATGAAAATGCTCCCCGGCTTTCAGCGAAACCGCCGTAAAAAAGGACTTTTAGCAGCGTCGAGCTTGCTCCTGTTGCTCGCGACGCACGCGAGTGCCCAGTCAGGCAGGCGGGCGCCGCCAAAGCCTTCGCAACCGCCACCCGTTCCGCAAACCGACTCTGATACGACTCCGAAACACAGCGCCCGGGAACTGAAACAACAAGTCTCTTTACTGGTCGGCCGGGAACCTTCGTCGAAACATCTTTTGAGTGAAGACGCGATCTTCGA
Organism: Pyrinomonadaceae bacterium; assembly: GCA_035275005.1. Lineage (GTDB taxonomy): Bacteria > Acidobacteriota > Blastocatellia > Pyrinomonadales > Pyrinomonadaceae > PSRF01. The sequence goes on from DATENQ010000502.1 coordinate 1,520, forward strand.
GACGTTTCTACAGCAACTTAACGAGTTCAAGAACGTCACCGCGTCTTCAATCGGCGATCTCAAAAAGGACAATGCAGTTAAGCGAGCTAAAAAGGAGACGGCGCCGTTTGTCATCCTCATGCAATTCGACGTTGACGAATTTCAGAGCGGCACGATTATTCTGAATGCACAGGATCTGGATATTAAGGTGCAGGTCTTCGAGCCGGGCACTGGGCGAAAGAAGTTTGAAGGCAAAGTGTATTACAAAGCAGTCGGTGGTCCGATGTTGAAGAAAGACAACTGGCCCAACGGCACTCCGATCAGGATCACGAAAGAGGCAGTCGCCATTGAAGCGGCCGAGCAAGTGCGCGACTGGCTCATCGTTAAGGATATTAAAAAGATAAATTAAGCCACGGATTGAACACGGATTTCACGGATTGAGATTAAATCAGTGTTTATCCGTGTTCATCTGTGGCTAATTTCATCAAGCGCTAACCCAAGTCGTCGAAGTCCCTCTTCAAGCGTGTCCGTATCACTCGTAATCCCGACACGAAAGTGCGCCGGCATTTCGAAGAAGCTGCCGGGCACTACTGACGTCTCGTACTTCTCACGCAACAGGCGCAACATCTGTTCCGATGTTCCGTGGCGCACTCGTGGAAACATAACCGTCCCGAACTCCGGCCTCACTTCCTCGAGATCCTCGCGCGTATCGAGAAACTCATTCAGCAACTTGCGATTGCGATCGAGTAACTGTTGCGCGCGTGCTCCAATCTCGGCGAGCTGCTGCATCGCGACGACGCTCAACCGCTCGCCGGAGTGTACCGGCGTTGACGCAAAGAGATCGTTGAGCAGCCACATGCGTTTTGCGAGCTCAGGTTCGGCAAAGATCCAGCCGCAGCGAAGCCCGCTCAATCCGAAGGCTTTCGTCAGGCTGCTGGTTACGACAAACTCGTTACCGAGATGGAAACTGGTTCGAGGTGATTCTTCAAACAACGTCTCTATGTACACTTCATCGACGAGCACGCGCGCGCCTACGCGTCGTGCAATCTCACCGAGTTGCTTCAACGTCGAATCGTCAATCAGAACGCTGCTGGGATTGTGAAGATTGGTCAGAACGATCAAACGCGTGTTTGGAGTGATGAGCGATTCTATCTCTTCGATCACAACGGCAAAGCCGTTTTCAAACTTGCGCGGGAAGCGTTTCACTTCGGCGCCGAGGTAACGAACTAGCGCGAGCATCGGCTCGTACGCAGGATGTTCGAATAAAACTTCGTCACCCGGTTTAATAAGCGCCGCCAGCGCCAGGTGATTGGCGAACGTGGTTCCCGCGGCAGTCACTACCGACTCGGGTGCGACTCGATAACGTGTTGCAATTGACTGTATCAGGGGCTGGTAACCGTAACCGCCATTCGTGATCTCCAGATCATCGAGGGACACACGAAGCTCGCGCAGTTTCAGATTACCCACACCACTCGTGGCTAAATTGTATTTCGCCGTGGAACTCGTCTTGGCCCAGTTCATGTACGACGAGCTCATCACCTGGCGAGCCGCTGTCATCTGTTACTCCTCCAGCGCCAGAAAAGATATGCCGGAATTCCTGCGAGCAGGATTGCGATTCCGATCAACGTGTTTTCAGGATAACGATAGACGGTATTAATCACCACCAACCAGCAGACTGCTATGAACAGAATCGTCGTCAAAGGATGACCGGGCACTCTGTTGACACCGCCCGGTTCCCGTTTGCGAAACACAAAAATACAGCACGCGGTCAGGCCAAAGAAGATCGTGTCGATTGAGACCACGTAGTTGAGTATTCGTTCGTAAGTTCCGAGCACCGCAATCACGATTGCGAACAATCCTTGTAAAGCAATGGCTATGATGGGCGCTCGTGTTCGCGGGTGGACCATGCCTACGGACTGAAAGAACAATCCGTCCTTTGCCATCGCGAAGTAAACGCGCGGCGCAGTAAGCATGCTTTGACTCAGGAAGCCTGCCGTCGAGATCGCAATCCCCGCTGCAATGATGCGCGCGCCGAAGTCTCCTAACGCGCGACGCATGACGTCTGATGCGGGCGCGGAAGACGCCGCAAGACCCGTAGTCCCCAGCACACTCACGTACACCACATTCGCCGCGAGATAGAGCAGAACAACGCCGATGACTCCCAATATCAATCCGCGTGGCAGGTTCTTGCGAGGTTCTTTGATCTCGCCGGCAATGAACGTCGCTGTTTGCCAGCCGCCATACGAAAAAATTACGGGCACCATTGCCGCGCCGAACGCTGTTAGTAGATCGAGTGAAGCTGGTCTATCCAACACCGCCGATGGACTCTCGCTGCGACTGGCGAATAAAAATCCGCACACGACTAACATCGCAATCGCGAGAATCTTCAATACCATCAGGATGCTTTGCACTGTGCTACCGGCGCGCACGCCGAGACAGTTGATCGTAGTCAGTATGGCGAGCATGATCGCGGCCAGGCACGGCGATGAGATCGGCAGATAAGTTAACTCGACAAAGTAACGCGCGAACGTAACCGCGACGGCAGCCATGCCACCCGTCTGAATCACCAGCAGCAGGACCCACCCGTACAGAAACGCGAGGCCAGGATGAAACGCTTCACGTAAGTAAGCGTATTGACCTCCAACGTCCGGTCTAAGCGCAGCAAGCTCAGCCCATATAAACGCTGCGATCAGCGCGAACAAGCCGCCGAGGACCCACGCACCGAGGATCAGAAACGGGGTATGAACCTGAAGCGCAACCACCGACGGGTTCATAAAAATCCCGGAGCCGATGATGCCACCCATGACGATCATGGTGGCGTCAAACAGTCCGAGTCTTCGTGCTAGCTGGGAGTGATTATTTGTTTGGTCCATTGGACAGGCTGCAAGCTTAACACGTAAATCCGTGTCTTTATCCGTGTAAATCCGTGGCTTATTTTGACACCTGCACGCGTCTTCGATAACCTTTCGCGTTTTGTTGAAGGGAACTGATTTTGGCTGCACGAGCTGACGTTATCATCACCGCCGGGCTGAGACCTGACCTCTTCGCCGGTCGCGGTGTCTTATCCAATAGCAAAACCCTGGTATTCGCCGCTCTTGTTGTCTTGATCCTCGCTGGATTTGGTTTTCGCGCGACGGGCTTGAGTGCCGAAGGTTTGAGTGAAGACGAACTCAACAAGCTCAACGCGGTCGCCGACTATCGTGCAAATGGTCTAACGGGCGCGAACGGCGAGCATCCGATGCTGATGAAGGCGCTTCAGGCCGGCAGTATCATCATCGCCGAGAAATGGAACAACAGTTCGTTTGTTTCTTCACGACCGGCTAATCGCATCGCTCCCGAAACGGCGTTGCGTTTGCCAGGTGCAATCTTTGGCGCGTTGAGTACGCTGCTGATCTTCCTGATTGCTTCGGAATTGTTTGGTGTTGAAGTCGCGCTGGTTGCTTCCGCGTTGTGGGCGTTCGATCCATCCGCCATCGGACTCAACCGCGTTGCCAAGGAAGACACCTTTCTACTGTTCTTTTTCCTGCTGGCAAATGTGTTCTGGTTGCGCGGGCAGCGTGCCGCCGAAAGCACCGATCGCAGCCCGAATAAGTACTACTGGCTCACTGCCGCTTCGTACGGCGCGATGGTGGCTTCGAAGTATTTTCCGCACCTCTTCTGCGTCAGCATTTGTTACTACTGGATGTTTCAGCAGTTGCCGGAAACCCGCTGGCGTCTCGGGAAGAAACGGCTGCTGGTGTTCTTCGCGATTATGGGGCTCGTGTTTCTGATCCTGAGCCCGACAATTCTGCTGCCCGAGACGTGGAAGCAGATGGGTTTGTTTGCCGGCGGCAAGCGGATCAGTCACGACGGCTACGAGTTCATGAACCGGCTTTACACACAGCGCTTCGGCGATTGGCTGCGCGGCATACCCTTCTACTTCTATTTCGTTTTCACCGCCGTCAAGCTTCCGTTGTTAACTGTGCTGGGATTTCTTGCGGGCCTGCCGTTGCTGTTTCGACGCAAGCTCGGTGATGGACGTTATTTTATTTTGTTCTGGTTCATGTTGTGGGTGGTTGCGTTCTGTTTTCCCGGTGGGAAGTTCACGCGTTATTACACGACTGTGCTGCCGGCAGTGCTGATCACGAGCGCAATAGGGATTCAATGGGCAGGACGTTGGCTGGCAAAGCGGATCGGCGGTTTCAATTACGCGCCCACAGCGTTGGCGATAATCATTATTGCCGGCTCAGTGATCAATTCGATCCAGGCCTCGCCGCACTTCCGTCTCTTTACAAACTCTATCGGGGGCGGCACATCGTGGGCCGGTTATTACTTCCCACACGATGAATTCTACGACGCAAGCATGCGTGACGTGATTGGGGAGATAGCAAAGCGCGCTCGACCCGGCGCACGCGTCGCCAGCGAGAGTCCCTCATTGGCAACCTACTATGCGGAACGTGCGCAACGTCCGGATCTCGTCTGTGTCTCAATGTCCGATCCGGAAGCCCTGAAACAACTCGAGGTTGGCGATTTCATAATCATCGCGCGCGGTCGCCGTTATTTCAGTAACGACGCCATCATCTCCTCCCTGCGCGACCACGCCACCCCCATCCTGGAATTAAAACTCGACACAGTGCCTTCAGTGAAACTTTACCAATTAGATCAGACTTCCCTATCACTAATCACTCAGTCAAAAAATTAAGCCACAAAAAAGCACAAAGATATTTTCTGAATCGTTTTGTGCCTTTTGTGTTCTTTGTGGCTAATGTCGTAACTCCACTTCGACCGGCTTCGCGTCTTTTGAGTCGTAGCCTTCGGGCCAGTTCGAGATGTTTACGCCGTAGAGCCAATCCGATTCGGGGGTGACGGCGAAACGAATCTTCAAGGGCAAGCCGCGCATGGCGCGGAGACGAAGGAACAGTCCGGTCAAACGCCATTCCTGAACCAGCGGCTGTCCTTCCGGCTCGACGGGAATTAGACGCGAGCCGCCATCCCAACCATCGACGAAGAGCTTTACGCGCGTCTTAACAAAACCAGGCGGAGCATCCACAGGCAAAACCGGTTGCACGTGTGCGCGAA
>DATENQ010000503.1:0-4037 GCA_035275005.1 Pyrinomonadaceae bacterium
CTCTGAATTCCTTCAGCAGCGGGGGCAAGCCCCTCTTCCTGACTTGTTCATTAGCCTGACTATCCGAATAATAGCGGGCCATGACAAATGCCCGACGATTGTTTCTCCTATTAACCGTAACCTTCGTTTTCACGACAGCCTATGGTCAAGCTGGTCCAACGCTGCTGACTTACAACGAGCTCGTCGCTCTTTACGAAACGGATCCGCCGTCTCCAGAGCTCGCTAACAAGTTAACCAAGTTACTCAACACGCCATTCGTAAATAACTCCGCAGGTACGCGCGCGCCCCGAGGCAAACTCCCGCGCGTTGCGACATGGAACATCGAACGCGGTCTGGAGTTTGACGCCATCAAAGCCGCGCTTACGCACGATCAGCGATTCTTCCGCCGTCTGCCCCGTTCGATGCGTGGATCGAAGTTCAATCTCGCTAGCATCCTGGAGCAGGCCGCTGAATTGAGCCGTGCCGACATCATCGTCCTGAACGAAGTCGACTGGGGACTCAAACGCACAAACTATCGAAACGTCGCACGAGAACTCGCGGCCGCATTGCAGATGAACTACGCCTTTGGCGTCGAGTTTGTCGAAGTCGATCCGGTCACGCTCGGTACCGAAACATTCGAAGGTGAGACGAGCGCCGATAAAGCAGCGATGATCGAGCACCTTGCTGTCGATAAGTCGCGGACGCTTGGTTTGCACGGCACCGCGATACTCAGTCGTTTCCCTTTGAACAACACGCGGATGGTCCGCTTCATCAAGCAGGGCCACGACTGGTATCTCGACGAGAAGAACGGCATCTCGAAGCTCGAAAAAGGTAAGCGCAAAGGCGCCAAGCTCGTCTTCGGCGAAAAGATCCTGCGCGAAGTACGTCGTGGCGGCCGCATGATGCTCATCGCAGACATTTCAGATTCGAGAGTTCCCGGTGGAACGCTGACAGTTGTAGCTACACATCTCGAAGCCAAGGCAAAACCGTCCGAACGCGTCGACCAACTCGAGGAAGTGCTCAGCGAGATCAAGAATATCGATCATCCGGTAATCGTGGCTGGTGACATGAACACATCCGGCAGCGACGCGACGCCTACATCGTTCCAGCGCGAAGTAAAGAAGCGACTGGGCAGCACTTCATTCTGGGCCACGCAGGGGATCAAGTACGCGACCGGCGTCGGTCTTTTGTATGACCTCACTCTAGGTGTCGTAAAGATGCAGCGCACTCGGAATGATCCGACAGTGAAGAGCGTGAAGTTCGTCTCGGAAAATCCGGAAGAAAAGTTTTTCAACACGCTGAAAGATTTTCGCTTCGTGGACGGTGGAGTGTTTGATTTCCGCGGCTCGAAATTGTATTCCACGGGCGCTAGTGGGGAGACGCTCTCCGACTCAAACGAACGTGGCAGCAAAGGATTTGTCAGCACGTTCGAGTTGGATGGGAAGTTCAGTGTGGATATGAAGCTGGATTGGATTTTCGTGAAGCCGCAGCAACTAACCGATCCCGACGATCGCGAACAGCCTTACGTAGTTGCGCCGCAGTTTGGACGAACGTTGAAGACGTTGAATCGTAGTTTGAAGGATCGTATTTCGGATCACAATCCGATGATCGTGGATCTATTTAGCCACAGATGACACGGATGAAAACAGATAGATATTAATCCGTGTTATCTGTGTCATCCGTGGCTAATTTGTTTTCGAAATCAGAACACGTATCGTAACTGCAACCGGCCTGTCCGCGCCTGGGTCGAACCGACCGAGACACCGGAATTCAGATTCGGCTGGTTGAAGAACGCGTTGGTTACGTCGCCGTCAGACAAGCCACCTACCTCCCAACGGAAGATTGGTGTGTTGAAGACATTGAAGTAATCAAACCTGATCTCAAAACGATCCTGTTCCATCGGTGTGAACGGGAGTTTGAACGAACGCTGCAAGCTCATGTCGAACGTGTTGTAACCCGGTGCCCGCAACGTGTTGCGTCCGGCGATTCCGGTTCGAGTCGCCGGATCGACGAGGTAACGCACCGACGCCAGCGATACCGGATTGCAGTTGATATCGAGGTAACCGGTTGCTGATGTTCCGCACCCGACCGCACCGGCTACCGAATTCGCAAATCCAACCGACGTGGCAGGCGCCAACGGATTCGACAGCGCCGGTCGATCGTTTGTCCCACTGATATCACCATTCAAGTCTGTGCCGGTGACAAACGGCGACGAGACGTTGCCTGACTGGTAACGCCAGATGCCGGCGAGTTGAAATCCACCGGTGAGCTCCTTCCAGAAACCTGACCCGGTTCCCGGAATGTCCCACAACCCCGAAAGCGTGAAGATGTGTGGGACGTCAAAGTCCGACACACTCAAATCGATGCTGCGATCGATCGGGTTCGAACCAACGCTGTTGCCACCGGTGGTTGCGAAGATCTCGCTGTTCGTGTTGTCCATCGTCTTTTGGAATGTGTAAGTCGCGCGATAGAGGAACTGATTCCTATAGCTGCGCTCGAGGCGGGCCTGCAAACCGTGATAGTGCGAATCACCACCATTGGTGCGCGAGATCACCGAGCCTCTCGTCGCAAACGCGCGACCGTTTGGATTGGTGCTGCCAGGTACGCCCGGATTCAACTGTTCGTTGATGAACAGTCTCGTGCCGCGCGTGCCCACGTAAGCAACATCGAGAATATTGTGACCCGGCAGTTCGCGTTGAATGCCGAAATTCCAGACGTACGTTAGTGGGTTCTTGAGATTCGCCGGAATCACGTTCTGACCCGCTTGCGCATTCGCGACGAGCGTGTCGGGCAGTGAGTTCACAGTGAAGTTCGGAATGCCGCGGCCTCCGGATGTCACTCCCTGCACGGTTGTGCCGAGCGCGTTTGGCGACGTCCCCATGATGTTGCTCAGGATGTTGTTGAAGAAGACATCATAGTTGACCGCGAATCCGCCTCTGATCACAGTCTTGTCCTTGCCGACTAGATTTCCTATCCAGCCCGAATCGAACTCCGGCGAGTAAGCGAAGCTTATGCGCGGCCCCCAATTGTTGTTGTCGGTCTTTTGCTCGACTCGCGTTTGCAGCGGCGCGTCGAAGCCCGTGAAAGCCGGGAAGGCTGCGTTGTTGGCAACCGCTCCGAAGTTTTCATAACGCAAGCCGAGATTGAGCGTCAGGTTTGGTTTGACTTTCCAACTGTCGTTGATGAAGTAAGCGTGGGTGGTGACGTTTGGATAATCGACACCCGCGCCAAACACCTTTGCGGCAGCGCCGGATCCGACACCGGAAAACTGATCCACAAAGTTACCAAACGCTGGGAAGCCACCGCCTGCCGCGAAAGTCAACGTGCCACGCGTATTGATTGGCACGAACTGTTTCGCGCGTTGCATCAGGATGTCAGCGCCGAAACGTAACGTGTGATTGCCGGCTGTGTGCGTCACCGTGTCCTGGAACTGGAAGTTGTTGAAGATTCTGCCCTGGGGAAAGCCCTGCGACAGTCCCACCGTCGAGATGGTCGTGCCGTTAAAGAGAAACTGTGGACCACTATTGATGAGATCACTGTCGCGTGGACCAAAGAAGAGGTTGAAGCGCCCGTAACCAAAACGCGCTTCGTTGAGAGTGCGGGGAGAGAAGACGTAGGTGTCGCTCATGTAAAAGTTTTGAGTTAACGAAGGGGTGTCGATCTCAAAACCCGGAAACTGGTTGAGGAACAATTGCTTGTTCGCGAGATAACGGAAGGAGGCACTGTTTTTCGAGGATGAAGTCCAATCGATTCGGGTGAGGTAATCGTAAGTATTCACCGGCTGTGCACTCGTACGCGAGGCCGTGCCGAATTGAATGGGATCACGTCCGCCGCCAAGCGGTACGTCAACAAAACTGGTGGTGCCGCGTAGATCACCGACGATCGCAAGATAACGATCGAGGTTCGCGCTCGCGCCTACCGGGAACAGCGAGCGCAACTGGTTTAGTCCAGCCTGCGTCGGCACAACAGCGCGACCGACAACAGCTCCGGCGCGAACCAGATCGGCCTGGTAAGTGCCAAAGAAAAAGAGCTTATTCTTGAGCACTGGTCCACCGAAT
>DATENQ010000504.1:0-2841 GCA_035275005.1 Pyrinomonadaceae bacterium
CGAAAGCTCTTTCTTAATCGTGTATTCGTAAACGAGGGTCCTTCTCGTTTGAATTGTGTCAGTATCGACGACGCGAAACTCCGTCTTCGTTTCCGGTTTGAACACATCGGCGAGCGCGGAAATGTACTCGACGCCACTCGACGATGCGCCCTTCGGTGCGTACTTGCTGTAATCACGACTCGCTTGCACGTCCGGCCCCGCCGGCATGCCGTTGACGGTCAGGATCTTGTACTCCTCGCCAACATTCGCGCGATAACCCACTGCGATCGTGAGATTGTCCTGCGGGATCCAGTTGGCAGTCTGACCGTAGGCGACCTGGCGTTTGATGATCTGCTTCACGAGAAAATCGGGCATCGCGTTCGCGGCAGCGAGGGTGACGTTGCGCGTGCGTTCGAGCAGTTCCCTTGCTTCGGTTTCAGACGGAAGCGCGGACGCGGTTGGGTTTACGCGTCGTCGCTCCGCTTCTTCGATCGTGCGTCGCAGCAGCGCATCGTTCCCGCTCTTGGTCGCGACGACGGAGCGCATTCCGTCCGTCAGTTGGAAACCAATGCCACGCTTTCGGATCTGGTCGACGATCTCGTCGCGCATATCGGGATTGCGCTGAAGTTGATAAAGAAGACTTACGACTTCCTGGCTGGTGAGCGGCTTGGGAGTTTGCGCCGATAGCGGCACACACAAACACAGAAGAATAACTGCTAAAAGAAGTTTATTAATGCGGGACATTGCCTTCCGATGGACTTTTGTTAAAAGTGGTTGCTTTACGAGCAAAAATGCTGGATGGATTGTCTCAGAACTACGGCGCAACGCTCAAGTTCATCGATGGGCACGAACTCGCCGGTGCGATGCGCTTCACGAATGTCACCGGGACCGATCACGACTGATTCGCTTCCCAGCTTCATCATTTGCGCGGCCTCAGTGCCGAATGCCACGGTGCCTGATTCGAGACCTGTTGCCTGTTCGAGGAGCCTTATTAACGGCGAATCGGGCGCGGTTTCGAAGCCCGTATCCTGACGATTCGCGTCAACCTCGCACTGAAAATCGGGATCGGCTTGCGTCTCTTCGTCGATCGCGGCTTTGAAGAGATCGAGCAGGTGTTCGGAAGGTTGAGACGGGATGGGTCGCCATTCGAGTGTGAAGCGGCACTCACCGGCCAACACATTCTTCGCCGAGCCGCCCTGAATCAAACCGATATTCAGCGTTGTGTAAGGCGGGTCAAACGCGGGGTGCTGGTCCTGTTTGAGTTGCGTAGCGATTGATTCCAGCCGATTGATTAGTCGCGCGGCACGGAACACTGCCGACGCGCCGAGTGTGGGATAAGCACTATGCGCTTCACGTCCTTTCACGATCACTTCCGCCAGCGAGTAACCTTTGCCGGCGCGAATCGGCTTCAGCGACGTCGGCTCGCCCACGATGCTGTAGCGCACGCGCAACGGCTTCGTCTCCGCCAACCGCTTCGCACCGCGCAAACCGATCTCTTCATCGGCAGTATAAATCAGCGCGAGCGGCTTGTTTGGTTTGACGTTTTCAAGCGCGGTGAGCGCAGCGGCTATAAAGCCCTTGGTGTCGCACGAGCCGCGCCCGTAGAGTTTGCCGTCGCGCTCGGTGAGGTTTGTGGCTTCGGTCCAGTTCGGATCATACGGAACAGTATCAGTGTGGCCCACCAACGCCAGCTCAACCTCTTCGACATCGTCCGTCAACGCAATTAAATTGATCTTTTCAACTCCGTGATCGTCCAGGTACGGAAACCGACGTACGATCAAATTCAATGCTTTACAGCGCTTCTCCAGGTACTCGACGATCTCCACATTCGATCTCGACGAAACGGAATCAATCCGCACCAGATCAGCGAGTATCTCTTTAATCATCCGTGTAATCTGTGTCCCCCGTTTTCAACGATCTGCTTCCCACCGACAAACACATCGCGCACCGCCGTTCGCGAAAGCGAAAACACGATGTTAGTCAACAACGAATCAGAGGTCGCTCCAGCGATCGATAGGTCATTTAGATCCACGGTAAAGAAATCCGCCGGAGAACCAGCTTCAATCTTTCCGCCTCCATGCAAGCCAATACTCACGGAGCCATTGATAGTCGCGCAATCAAACAACTTCCGCGCTAAGTCAGGGGCGAGCACATTCCGCTGCATCTTCTGAAGACGCAAGTGGTATTCGAGCTCGCGCGCATCTTCCAGCAAATCGATCTGGATCTGGCTGTCGCTGCCGAGAGCTATACGCACACCCGCATCGAAGTAAGCGTCGACCGGAACTACACCGTCGCCGAGGTTTCGCTCGGTGGTTGGACACGCGCAGACAAAAGCGCCGGCGCGCGCCAGCGACGCAATAGCTTTTGGCGTCACGTGAATCGCGTGGACCGCAGTGAAACGTTTACTGAGCAGGCCCTCAGTTTCGAGCAGCGCTACCGGCGAGCGACCGTACTCCTCGATGCAGGCGCTGACTTCGGCGGGCTGCTCCGCAACGTGCATGTGAACGGGAAGCTCGCGCTCGTTTGCGAAGGCGATGATTGGTTTGAGGTAATCGAGCGGCACTGCGCGGACGCTATGCGGGGCCACGCCGATCCAAGCCGTGCCATCGCTCAGTTCCGGCGCGCCGAGCAGTTGTTCGAGATTTTTCAGATAGATGTCCGGCGTCTGCTCGATGAAACGGATCTGCAGTGGGTTAGGTTCAGTTTGATAACCAGCGCGCGCGTAAGCCACACGCAAAAGCGCGATGCGAATACCAACCTCGCGCGCCGCACGAATCACTTCGCGCTCGAGCAGGTTTGGATCCGCATACGGTGAGCCGTCGCGTTGATGATGAATGTAGTGAAACTCGCCGACAGCGGTGA
>DATENQ010000505.1:0-5520 GCA_035275005.1 Pyrinomonadaceae bacterium
CCGTCGTTTGAAATGGCGTGCGACGGGCGGCCACGGAGTGCCGCCCCTACAATTTGAGAATCAGGCACGTTGTCGTGGCGTGCGCGTAGAGTTTTCCGGATTCGTCGATGACGCGGCCTTCGGCGGTAGCGGTGCGACCGCCGAGATGAATCAACTTTCCCTCAGCGCGCACTCGCCCCGTCTCCGCTGTCATAGCACGAATGAAGTTCACCTTAAGCTCGAGCGTCGTGTAACCCGTTCCAGCCGGTAGCATCGAGTGGACCGCGCACCCCATCGCCGAATCAAGCAACGTCGCCGCCAGGCCACCATGCACCACGCCGATCGGGTTGTAATGATATTCAGCCGGGTCGACAGCAAACACCGCGCGTCCCTCTTCCAACTCAACGATCTGAAAATCCATCAACGAGGCTATCGGTGGCGGCGGTAATTCTCCCGCGACTATCTTTTGCAGGAATTCGAACCCGGACATCCCACGTCCTGCTTCAGCAAGCGGTCGCGGATCCTCCCAACTAATCGTGACTGTGCGGTCTTTTTCGCTCAATGCATCTGGCTCCCGGTTTTAGTAGACGAATGGTTCATTGTAAAGTGAGGCAATGAATTTCAACAGACGTAATTTCTGCTGCATCACGGGCAGCGCCGTTGCGTCAATTGCGCTTGGGAGCGCTTGCCGTCGCATCGGTGGTTCGGAGATCGCGAATGACGGCCGGCTTACCGCGCGCCCGCGCACCAGTGTGAAGACGACCGGCACGGGTCAGATCATGTTGGGATTGAACCAGGAGCGGGATGCAGTCCTGCAAATACCGAAAAGTGCCGGCGAGACGCCTCTTCCATTACTCGTCATGTTGCACGGCGCGACACAAAGCGCCGAAGACATGTTCTGGTATCTGGGTTCGGTTCACGAAGAAACTGGTGTCGTCATACTGGCGCCAAACTCGCGCGACACAACCTGGGACGCAATCGGCGGTAGTTTCGATGTTGATGTTGCAGATTTGAACCGGGCGCTGGAACGCGTCTTCGAAAAGGTCGCGATCGACCCGGCACGCATCGCGATCGGCGGATTTTCAGACGGCGCAAGCTACGCGATCTCGCTCGGACTAATCAACGGCGATCTCTTCAACAGCGTAGTCGCCTTTTCACCCGGCTTCGTGATTTCCGGCGAAGAACACGGAAAGCCACGCATCTTCATCTCACACGGCACACACGACCGCATTCTTCCGATCAGTCGTTGTGGCCGACGCATCGCCGCCGAGTTGAAAGCTGAAGGCTACGACGTCACTTTTCGTGAGTTCGACGGCGATCACGAGATACCCGCCGACATCGCGCGCGAAGGTCTATTGTCGATCTCGAAGTAAAGAACGCTACCGTACAATCTCTCGCCTCACTTCCATGCGCCGTAGGTGTAAATACTTTGAGCAGCTCTCTGACCTGAACGTCAAAGTTGGCCCAGACTTCGAGTTTTATTTCACGGCACAAAATTTTCTTGATCAGTTGCACGAAGAACAACAGGTGGCGCTGAGCCACAAAAGCACAAACGGCACAAAAATAATACTTTGTGCTTTTTGTGCCTTTTTGCGGCGATTTTTTTTAACGGCTGCGGCGGCCGCCGAGCTGGGCCGAGAGTTTCAATGCGGTCGTCTGGACGATCTTGCCCAACGACGGCAGATAATCGTCGTTGAGCTGACTGACCGTTCCACTGAGCCCGATCGCGGCTACTACTTCACCACTCGCCGAAAACACCGGCGCCGCCACGCAACGCACGCCGATCGCGTGTTCTTCGTCGTCGATTGCATACCCGCGCCTGCGTATCGCGGCGAGCTCCTCAAATAAATGCGGCAGCGTGACGATCGTTCTCGGCGATACCTGGCGCAGCGGATGCAGTCCCGCAATCCCCTGCACTTCTTCACGACTCAGGTGACAGATCAGCGCCTTACCAACCGCAGTCGCCTGCGGCGCTACGCGTCTTCCGGTCCAGATGTCCATCTTGATGAAACCGGGTGACTCGATCCGCTCGATGTACACCGCGTCGCCGTGATCGAGGATGGCAAGATGCGATCCCAGGCGCGTCGTCTCCACTATCTGTCGCAGGTGCGGCATAGCCAGCTCGCGCAACGCCATGCCTTGCATCGCCTGTCCACCCAGACTCAGGATCCGTATTCCAAGCGTGTGCTGACCAGTTTCGACGTCGCGGCGCACGTAACCACGGCTGACGAGGGTTCGCAGCAGGTAACTGGTCGAGCTTTTTGGCACTTTGGCCGCGCGGCTGATTTCCGACGTGCTCAGCCCGTGATTCCTGCTGGCCAGGAGCTCCAGAATCGAAAGCGCACGCTCAACCGAAGTCACCTGTTCACGATTCTGACCACGCTTCACCGGCACTTCGTTTCTCGCTGTCGCTGCTCGTGCCATCTTACCCTCCACGCCTTGTAAATTCTGTTCACAATGTCGAACGCACTCGATCTGTTCTAAAAAGACAATCTTGCCTGTTTTTCAAAAAAACTTCGCTGAACGGTGCTCGCCTTTATCGAACCACGAACCACATTGCGTTCACCATTCCGATTGCTGTCTTGCAGGGTATGGAAACTGATGCTAAACCTCTGCCCACGTTATGTCGAGCATTCGTTCACAATACGGAACACGTTTCAATACCGCGCCAGCGGAGATTGAACTTCCCGAAGGATTCCTGGCGTTCCTGTTACCGCTTCATCAAGAACTATCACCCCGGCAACAATCCCTCATTCGTAAGCGTGCGGCGGTCCTCACCTCCGCGCATCAAGGCCAGAAGCCAAACTATTTGCCGCCTTCAGAAGCCACAACCACCGGTTGGACGATTCCGCTGCCCGAATGGTGCGCGGACCAGCGCAACCAGATGACCGGTCCGGCAGACGATGCGGAGCTGGTCGTGAAAATGCTGAACTCGGGCGCGCCCGGCGTGATGCTGGACCTCGAAGACTCGATGGCCAACACGTGGTCAAACCTGACCACCGGCCTCGCGAACATCGACGCCGCTCTGAAAGGCGAGCTCACCTATTTCGACGCGAAACGGAATCGCGAGGCAGGCATCAACGACAGCAAGACAGTCACCTTCATTCGCTCGCGTGGCCTGCACATCAGCCAGGCCGGCGTTTTTAACGACGAGTTGATGTCAGCGTCGCTATTCGACGTGGCGATGGTCGCGTACAAGGTTGACGCGGAGCGTCTCAAGCATCCGCTCAGTTTCTACATTCCGAAATCTGAATCGGCGGAAGAGGCGTTGTGGTGGCGCGATCTTTTCCGCGCGGTGGAAGACGCCAGAGGATGGCCGCGCGGTTACATCAAGTGCATGGCGTTGGTGGAGTCGCATCCGATCGCGTATCAGATGGAGGAGTTCATCTACAATCTGCGTGACCACATTATCGGCTTGAATCTTGGTCGCTGGGACTACATGGCCAGCTTGATCCATTTCAACCTCGTGGATCCCGAGTGGGTCCTGCCCGATCGAAACACAATCCCGCACGACGTCCCTTTCTTTCAAAACCTGCGCGAGCTGCTGGCCGAAACTTGTCACAAGCACGGCATCCTCGCGATCGGCGGCATGACGGCGCTTTATCCCAGCCGCACCGATCCCGAATTTAACGAACGAGCGCTGCGCGTGCTCGCCGCGGACAAGAAGAACGAAGCCAACTGTTTGATGGATGGCGCATGGACCGGGCATCCGGACCAGAACGAGATTGCAGTGCAGCAGTTCCCGTTTCCGAACCAGGTCAACGCTCGCAAGTCATCAGCGGAAACGCATCCGGATCTGCGGCCGATTCCGCGAGGTGTCGGGAGCATCACGGAAAACGGAACGCGCGCCGCGATTCGCACTGTCATTCGTTATCGCAATGGCGTGCTGAACGGCAAAGGCGCCAGCTTGCTCGACGGCTACATGGAAGATCTCGCGACCGATCGCATTTATCGACTGATGATCGCGCAACGCATTCGTCATCACGATTACACACCCGAGTCGATCAGCCACATGTTCGACGAAGAGCTCGAGCGAATCTTAACTGAACTGCCCGCTGACGCCGGCGAACCGGTGATCGAGAAATATCGTACCGCGCGCCAGATCAGCGAACTTCTCATTCGGAATCAGGAATTTGATCCAATCTGATGTTCACAACCCAGGAGGGATAGTCATGAAAACCGAAGATCATATTGCACTGGAAAATGAGTGGGCCACGTCCGAGCGCTGGCACGGAATCAAGCGCGGCTACACTGCCGCAGACGTTGTAAAACTGCGCGGGTCTGTTGAGATCAAACACACGCTCGCCGAGCGCGGAGCAAAACGTCTCTGGGAACTGCTGCACAGCGAGCCATACGTTCCCGCACTCGGAGCGATGACCGGTTGTCAGGCGGTGCAACAGGTGCAGGCCGGCTTGAAGGCTATCTATCTGAGCGGTTGGCAAGTCGCGGCTGATGCGAATCTCGCCGGTCACATGTATCCCGATCAGAGTTTGTATCCGGCGAACAGCGTTCCCGACGTCGTGCGCAAGATCAATCAGGCGCTGCAACGCGCCGATCAGATCGATCACGCCGAAGGACGCAACGGGATCGACTGGTTTGTTCCGATCGTGGCTGACGCAGAGGCCGGGTTTGGCGGCAACCTGAATGCGTTTGAGTTGACAAAGGCAATGATCGAAGCCGGCGCGGCTGCGGTGCACTTTGAAGATCAGCTCGCGTCGGCGAAGAAGTGCGGTCACATGGGCGGCAAGGTGCTGGTGCCGACGCAGGAGTTTATTCACAAGCTGATCGCGGCGCGGCTGGCGGCTGACGTGATGGGTGTCGACATGGTTCTGGTCGCGCGCACTGATGCCGACGCCGCTGGTCTAATCACGAGCGACATCGACGAACGCGATCATCAGTTCCTGACCGGAGGCCGAACTCCGGAGGGTTTCTTCAGCGTCAAACCCGGGTTGGACCAGGCCATCGCACGCGCCTTAGCTTATGCGCCTTACGCCGACGTCGTCTGGTGCGAGACTTCCGAGCCAAATCTCGAAGACGCCAGCCGGTTTGCCCATGCAATTCACTCGCAGTATCCCGGCAAGTTGATGGCTTATAACTGCTCGCCTTCATTCAACTGGAAGAAAAAACTCGACGACCGCACGATCGCGAACTTTCAGAAAGAGTTGGGGTTGATGGGTTACAAGTTTCAGTTCATCACGCTCGCGGGCTTTCACGCGCTCAATCTCGCGATGTTTGAGCTGGCGCAGGAGTATCGGGAGTCGGGCATGAGCGCCTACGCGAAACTCCAGGCCACTGAATTCGCGCGCGAAGCCGACAACTATCGCGCCGTCAGGCACCAGTCGTTTGTCGGCACCGGCTATTTCGACACCGTCGCGCAAGTTATCGCCGGCGGCAATTCCTCGACGACCGCCCTCACCGGCTCAACCGAGCAGGATCAGTTTTATCCGCAGATGACGCAGAAAACACAGATCTACAAGACTGAATCTGCGTAATCTGTGGCTGGTATGTCCTCACCCTCCTGTTGACAGCCGATAGGAAGCG
>DATENQ010000506.1:0-11417 GCA_035275005.1 Pyrinomonadaceae bacterium
TCAGATCCTCGCGGACTGTTGCTTCAATCTCTCTCTGCTCTTTCTCGGCCTCGGTAAACATCTCCAGCGTTTCTACTGCCGCCTCTGGATTCGCAACTATGCTCTGCAACAGTCTCTCCCACTGCCGGGTCATCTGCTCCACTCGTTGCGCATCAAACAATTCCGTCCGGTACGTCCATCGACCGCTCAACTCTCCTGCCTCTTCATTCATCCACAACGTCAGATCGAAACGAACCACTTCGTCTTCCAACTCCATTCCACTCAACTTCAATCCCGGCAACTCCAACTCCTCGCGCGGCGCGTTGTCCAACCCAAATGCGATCTGAAACAAAGGCGAATGGCTCAAGCTCCGCTCCGGTCTCAACTCCTCCACCAATCGCTCGAACGGCACCTCCTGATGTCCATACGCTCCTAAACAAACCTCGCGCACTCGCCCCAGCAACTCTCGGAAACTCAATTCACCACTCATCTCCACCCGCAGCACGAGGGTGTTAACGAAGAACCCGATCACTCCTTCCGTCTCGCGCCGCGTCCGGTTCGCGATCGCTGTCCCAACGCAGATGTCTTCCTGCCCGCTCAGCCGCCACAACAACACTTCAAACCCCGCCAACAGCGTCATGAACAGTGTCACTCCACTGCGCCGTGACAACTCCTTCAACCCCGCCGTCAACTCCGTATTCAAACGAAACTCCGAAGTCGCTCCCCGATAACTCTGCACCCGCGGCCGCGGCCGGTCCGTGGGCAACTCCAGCACTGCCGGCGCCCCGGCCAACTGCCGTCGCCAGTACTCCAACTGTCCCTCCAACACTTCTCCCGCCAGCCACTCTCGCTGCCACACCGCGTAGTCCGCGTACTGCACCGCTAACTCTTCCAGCGGCGACTCCTCACCGCCCTGGTAAGCCTTGTAAAGCGCCGCCACTTCTCGTACCAGCAGGCCCATGGACCATCCGTCCGAGACGATGTGATGCATGGTGAACAAGAGCACATGCTCCTCTGCTCCCAACCGCAGCAGCGTCGCTCGCAACAACGGTCCCGTCGCCAGCTCGAAAGGCTGCAACGCCTCGCGCTGCACCAACCGCTTAACCGCTTCCCGGGCCATCGCCTGGTCCAACGACGAAAGATCGATCAACGGCAGCGCCGGCTGCCATCCCTCGACGATGCGTTGGCGCGGCTGCCCATCAACGGTCGGGAAGGCGGTGCGCAACACTTCGTGCCGCCGCACCACTTCAAACAAGGTCCGCTGCAGCACGGCCAAGTCCACTTGGCCCGAGAGTCGCAGCGCCGATGGTGAGTTATAGAACGGGCTCGATGGTTCCCACTGATCCAGGAACCAGAGTCGTTGCTGTGCGAATGACAGCGGTAACTCCCCGCTTCGTGAAACTGGTCGTATCGGGGGAGTCGGAGTTGGTTGAGACTTGAGCTTGAGCGCCTCGCCAACGCCGGCGGCAAAGGCCGCTACAGTCGGTTCCTCAAATAAAGTCCGCAATGGCAAATCGATTTGGAACACCTCACGCATACGTGACATCACCTGCGTGGCCAAAAGCGAATGGCCGCCCAACTCGAAGAAGTTGTCATCGCGTCCTATCGCTTTAACTTTCAGAACCGATTCCCAAACGTTTGCTACTAACTCTTCATGTGGTGTGCGTGGGAGAACATCGGATTGTTCCGACGATGTTCCGCTAGTCGACTCGGGCGCGGGGAGCGCTTTTCGATCAACTTTGCCGTGAGGCGTCAAAGGCAACTTATCAAGCATTACGACTGTTGACGGCATCATGTATTCCGGCAACTGTTCACGTAGATAGCGGCGCAACTCATCGCTCAGGACTTTAGAGTTCTCGCCGTTAGTCGCGACGACGGCAGCCGCTGACGGCGGCGTAAACGATGCGCCATTCGAGTGATGCCCATTCGTCCTCTGCTTCACGGCGTAGAGGTTGTAACGATCTGTGCCCTGCAGCAAATCTTCCTGCTCAACAACCACACTAAAACTATGCTTCCTGAGTAGCGCGGTGATCTCGTCGATGCGTCCTGCGGTCGCCCCTCCTTCAACGTCGTGCACTTCCATCACCACCTGCTCTATCCGCTGCCAATCCTCATCACTGATGCCTTGCAGTACATCCAGTTCAGCGCGCTGCACATCCACCTTCAGGAGATCGATGCGATCGACTTTTTCTTCCCGGATAATGTCTGAGAGAACACGCAGCCGGCACTGCTCGAGTTTTGACTCGAAGCGTCCGGCCAGTAAATCGTCCGAGTGCGTTAACAACTCCGATGCCCCAGCCACTCCACTCTGTTCTTCGTTGCGCAGGAACTGCTTGATAACCTCAACCTCCTGCGCGGCATCAGCGTACGCGTTGATGCCGCTCATCATTGTGTAGCGAGGATAGAAAGCGAATGTCTCAATCTTTTCTTCGTTAGACAGCCCAACGGGCAACGTCTTGACTGAGCCACCGGTGAAGCTCGCGTTGTGTTGTAGATTTGCGTAAATGTGCGGGATGGGCTCGAAGGCGTAGACGGTCAGATCCTTCCAGTGCTGCGTTATAAAGAGTGTAAAGAGTCCGATGTTCGCGCCCACGTCGAAGACGCACGCCCCTTCGCGCAAACCGATGCCGTGACGGAAGTACGTCTGCTTTTGGAATATCTCATCGTAGAGATAATCCGTCTCGTTCTTGTTCTCGTGCGCGACAGTCATTCCGTTAGGCAGGCTGTAACGTCCGTTCGCGTCGCCATTATTACCGGCATGATTACCGGCGGCTTCCACGACATATGCGACCAGCCTGTTGGTCCTCGATTCGTCTTCGTGCGTCGTCACCACACACTCGCGCACCGCTTGATGCCCTCGGAGTACCGCTTCAATCTCGCCCAGCTCTACCCGGTAACCACGCACCTTCACCTGATGGTCCGTGCGCCCCTTGAACTCTATCTCGCCATTTGGCGAGTAGCGTACGAGATCACCTGTGCGGTACAACCTCGCTCCGGCCTTACCGCTGTAGGCATCGGGCACGAACTTTTCTGCCGTCAACTCAGGTCGATTCAGGTAGCCTCTCGCAAGCCCGGCACCCCCAAGGTGGAGTTCCCCCGTCACGCCCGTCGCCAACAACTGCTGCGCCTCACTGAGCACAAAAGCCTGCGTGTTCGTCACCGGCGTTCCGATGTTCGGGGGTTCGCCGCTCTTTATCTCGCACACCAGCGCGTCCACGGTGCACTCAGTTGGGCCATAAACATTGTAATAGCGTGTGAGCGAGCTGCTGCCGAGGCGCGTCCAAAGATCGTCGTTGATGGCCTCACCGCCAACCAGCACGGCGCGTAGTGTTTCGTCCGCTGTGGTCGCGCCACCTGGTCCCGCGTCGAACAATAGTTGCAACTGCGCCGGAGTACAGTCGAAGACTGTCACCCGCTGCTCGCCCAGCCAACGGAGTAACTGCTCGCCATCGCGGCGCACTTCTTCCGGCACCAGATAAAGCGTGTGTCCGGCAAGTAATTGAATGAGCTGTTTGACGGAGGCATCGAAGGAGAAAGGCGCGTTGAGTGTAACGTGCGCAGGTGCGGGAACATTGACGTAGATTGCGCGTTGCAGCGCAGTCAGGAGGTTGAGCACCGAGCGATGTTGGACCATCACTCCCTTGGGTGTGCCGGTTGAACCCGAGGTGTAGATAACGTAAGCAAGATTGTCTGCGCCTGTATTTGCGTCGAGGGTCTCCTTGCTCTCCCGGGCGATAGTTTCCGATTCCGTATCTATACAGACGACTTGCGAAGGAACAGCATTTGAAAACCGCGCGGCCACGCTGTGCTTCGTCAAAAGCACCGCCGTCCCTGCATCCGCAATCATCCTCGACAAGCGTGACGGTGGCTGCTCAGGATCTAAAGGCACGTACGCCCCGCCGGCTTTAAGCACGCCGAGCACCGCAACGACTAAATCGACGGATCGTTCCAGGCATACGCCCACCAACACTTCAGCTCCGACTCCGTGCCGGCGCAGGTATCGCGCCACCTGATTTGCCCGATCGTTCAACTCCCTGTAGCTCAGCCGGCTATCGTTAAAGACGACGGCGGGCACGTCGGGTGTGCGAACGACCTGGGCTTCGAATAGTTGATGGATGCAAAGCTCATTTTGGTAATCGACCGCCGTATCGTTCCACTCGACCAGCAGTTGACGATGCTCGCGCTCCCCGATTATCTCCAGGTCTCTAATGAGTGCGTGCGGTTGCCGTGCTGCGTTCTCCAACAACGTCGCGAGAGACGCGGCCCAACGCTCCACAGTTTCTGCCGCATAAACTGCCGGATCGTAGTGCAAAGCAAAACGCAGCCGGCCGTTCGCTTCCTGCACGGACAACCTCAGCTTGAAGCGCTCCACGCAGCTGTAGAGTTCCGAAATACTGAAACTGACTCCGCCGCCCTCCGACGTGTCTTGCAACAACTCAAGATCGAATCCGATTAATGAGTTATCTGGCGTGTCTTCAAATGTCAGGTAGTCTTGCTGAGCAGAAATAGTTCTGACTGAATCTTTCAGCTGTCGCACAACTTTCGAAAATCGGTAAGTCGCAGCCAGACGACAAGGGACAGTAAGGTATTTAGCGAAGAGTCCGAATGCGCTCTTTAAATGTTTGACTCTTCTCCCGTCGAAGAGTCGAGCCACAGTAACGTCAGCCTCTCCGCTCAAGCGCCACAATAAAACTCGCCATCCGGCCTCTAATACTTCCTCGATGCTCGCATCCAACTCCACCCCAATCTCTTTCAGCTTCTCCGCTGCTTCTCGACTTACTTCGACTGTGACTGACTGCGGAGCGTAACCGGTGCTATCCACTCTGTCTCGTTCGTGTGGCAGTCGCAACACTTCGCTGTTCCCGGCCCCCAATTGGCGTGCTCTCTCTGCTTCCTCGCTCTCCAACATCTCATGCTGCCATTCGGAGACATCGGCATACTGCACTACGTCGGCCGGCAGTTGATTCTCAAGCTCGCGATTAGCGAGTGCGGCTTCGTAGCAGCGCGCCAATTCCGCCACGAGGTTCTGCATGGTTCGCGCGTCGGCCAACATCGCGCTCGTCACTACTTCCACTTCGCTCTCGAGATCACCTCGCTCCTGAACACGCACCTGCCACCCATCTCTCGCCCCTCCACACACCATCGCGTGGTCCGACGCCGGTTCATCCGCGTCGCCGATCACCTGAACCGGAAGATCCAGACCAGGCGTGGAACTGAAAGTTGTACGCAGCACTTCGTGTCGGGTTGCTAGCTGGAGCCACGCGCGGCGCAGCACACCGCGATCAAGTGGACCACGCACCGAGATTCGCACGGCCGAGCGAAAAGCCGAAGCGCCGTACCGGTTCATCTGTTGCCACAGCCGCTGCTGCGCCGGTGACAGGCGAAACCCTTCGATGATCTCTTCGGACATAATCGTTATTTCGTAATGGGTGTCGGGATGAGTTCCCAACTGTACGGGTCGGCCATTCCTACGAGAACTTGCCGTTGGCCTGAGTACGGCTCGCGCCCGTGTGAGGACAGCATGTTGTCCAGCATCAGGATGTCGCCCTTCTGCCACGGAAAGCTGACTGTCTCTTGATGGTATGCCGCGCGAAGTTCGTCTAAAACTTCAGGCTCGATGGGTGAGCCATCTCCGTAATAAGTGTTATTCGGCAGGTCTTCTTCGGAAAACATCGCCGACAGAGCCTCGCGCACTGCGGGCTCCAAAGTCGAAAAGTTGAAAAATGTCAGGTGATTGAACCATGCCGGCTCGCCGGTCCGCGGGTGATGGGCCACAGCCCTGCGTACTTGCTGCGTTCGCAAACGTCCGTTGCTTTTCCATTCCCACTTAATGTCATTCCGGCGGCAGTAGTTTTCCACCGCATTCTTATCCGTGGTCTGGAAGGCCGTTTGCCACGAGAGGCCAAAGCCGTCGCCGAAGTTACGCGTATACATGTACTTCTTTTCAATGAAGCGTGCTCTTGTCTCGTTGCTGATGCGGTTGAAGATTTTGCGCGTGTCGGCAATGGGCGTGGCCCCGCCATGTTCCGCGGGTTGAGTACAAAAGAAGAGAATTCTCAACGGAAAAGTAAGGTTGTACGACTGCTCGTTATGCAGAAAGATTGGCTCGTCGGGCGGATGATCGGTTGAAGTGTAGATGTTGCCGCTCACTTGACTACGTGGTGAAGAACGTTCCTGGTACTCGAGCGGTTGTCCCCCTGTGGCTTGAATAAGTTGGTCAAGATGGACGGCGGCATTCACGTTGAAGTTCCTGAAGAGGATCGCTCCGTGTTGCAGCAATCGTGCTTCAAGCTGGTCGCGGTTGCTTGCCGCCCACCCTGCGAGATTGACACCATCCACCGCTGGCTCGATCACCAAAGGAAAACGCTTATCGTCATCGAGATAGCTGTAGCGCACGACCGCACCCGGCGAGATGCGCACCGCTTTGCGCTGCATCGTGTGGAATCTACCCGCGCTACCTTCGCTAGCACTCATACTGCTTATCCTCCCGACAAGCTTTATGACGTTAGGGGGTGAGGCCCCAAGCCTGACAGACGCTTCTCAGAAAATTACGTGTGAAGCGTCGGAGCTGCGTGTGGAGCGCGACTTTCTCAGGTCGCGGGTGATGTTTGCTCTTTTAAGCCAACGATCATATCCATCGAACCTCGCCTTGAACGGTTTTCTGCCGTGCACCACGCGGTAATTGTCGATGAAGATAAAATCACCGGGCTGTAAAGCTTTGCCGAACAAGTTGGCTTCGATGTTTTTGATCAACTCGTCCAGTGCCTGCTGCGCCTCTTCATCGTCCTTCAATGGATCCATGAAATATGGATCGATGCGCACGTAAGGCGATTTCCGATCCCCGAATAAGATCGATACTTTTTCGGGGTTCTTGTTCATGCTGTTAATCTTCTGGTAGGAGCTTTGCAACATGAGCTGCTGGGAATCGGATCGCCTGGTGATATCCGATCTATTCTTCTCCAGATGAGATTCGTCAGGGTGAATAGTGAAGCGCGGCTCAAATAGTATGTCGATGGTCCTGGCGCTGAGTTGAGTCCAATCCGGGTAACCCATAGTCGTTTCCACTTGATCGAGATTGCGCAGACACATCATGCCCAGATAGTCGCACCGGTATGGATGGAAGGCGTCTTCGGTATGCCACCACAATAGTTCCTCGCTGCTGGAGCCGAGTTGTTCGTGCTCGTGGCCCTTAATCGGCATAACGTCGTGAATGATGTGGCCGTCCTGTTGGGTCAACCAGCCGAGCAGGTCTCCCAACAGCGAACCAAAAAGGACGAGTAGAATCTCCTCTTCCAGTGAAGGTGAGATCGCCGGCTTCGATTTCCAGTGAGTCGGTGTATTGCCGATTTTATTGTCGTCAATCGTATACCCGGAGAGTAAACATATCCCCGGTGGTGATTCCAAGGTTTTGAAATTGTTGAGAAACTTGCGCACGCGCCTCGGAAGTTCGTGTCCATAAACGCATGCATCGCTCAGCAAATCCGGATCTTCCGCCGAGTTGTGTCGACTCGCGACTTCACTCAGCAGTGCTTTTATTTCAGTAATTTCCTCTGTACTGAGCACAAGCTGATTCATTGATCGGTCCTTTCAGTTAGATTTAGGCGTCAGGGCTTTGTTGGCTTGAACAACAACTCCCGGATGCTTCTCGCCTCCATGCGTGGGCGCGATGCAGGCGAAATGGATGTTCGTTATGGCGAGGAGTGCGGACTCGTTACGAAGCGGACGCAGCGGATGCTGCGGTTACTTTGAGTAGCGTAGAGAAACGTGAAAGCCCTTCCATTACCATCGGGGTTGCCCCACCGAAGCCCAGCCGGACATGGAAAGGTTTGTTGAAACAACTGCCGGGAACGAGCAAGACGCCGTAAGAGCGAGCGAGGCGGTGACAGAAGGTCTCCACGTCGCTGATCCTTCGCAGGCGCGGGAAGGAACATACCCCGCCCCGTGGAGGGATCCACTCCACAAACTCCCGGTGCTCGTCGCACCACGTCTTGAGAATATTCAGGTTCGCGTTAGCTTGTCGTTGGCGCTCACCTACAACGACTTGCGCATGTTCTATCGTCCTTTGCGCAATCAACTCGATCAGAGGTGAAAGATGCAGGATGGTGTAGTCGCGCAACTTTGCAAAGCGCTCCAACACATTCGGAGAAGCCAAACACCAGCCGACCCTCAGGCCGGGCAGGCCAAAGCTTTTTGAAAGTGTGCCCATGGAAATGGAGCGCTCGTATTGCACAGGGTCGGGCAGTCGCGCGGAGTCATACGTTATTTCAGCGAAGGCTGCGTCCCAAACGAGATAGGCGCCCACGGCTTCAGTCGCCTTCACAAGTTCTTCCTGTTGTTCAGAAGTGAGAGAAGCTCCGGTCGGGTTGTGCGGAAAATTTACTACTACCATTCGCGTTTTGTCCGTTATCAACCGCTTCGCTTCTTCCACATCAGGGATGAAGCCGTTTTCAAAACGTAACGGCCAGAACTTCAACCGGCACCCGACCGATTTGGCGATTGAGAATAGTTGCTGATAACAGGGGTCGAGAACGACAACTTCGTCACCGGGATTCAGAAGCGCAGTCATGATCAGAAAAATCGCTTCGCTGGATCCGTGGGTGGCGATAACGCGTTCCGGATCTCCGTTCCCGTAGCGTTCGGCTATAGCCTTTCTCAGACCGAGGCCGCCGAGCGTTTCGCTATCGTCAAAGACGATGTTGTCGAGTTCACTTTGGGTGATGCCGAGCAACTCCCGAATCTGCCCTAAAGAAAAGCTCTGAACTCCGCTACTCCCGATGTCGAACTCGGTCTTGAAGTAGTACTCCCTCATCCATTCTTCAAGGAGCGCCGGAGCGATTGTCACCATGGGATTCATCTAAGTCACACTCTCGACCAGCTTGACTGCTTTTCTTGTCGTCATCAGTAATTTCTCGGAAATCAGATCCTCGCGGACTGTTGCTTCAATCTCTCTCTGCTCTTTCTCGGCCTCGGTAAACATCTCCAGCGTTTCTACTGCCGCTTCTGGATTCGCAACTATGCTCTGCAACAGTCTCTCCCACTGCCGGGTCATCTGCTCCACTCGTTGCGCATCAAACAATTCCGTCCGGTACGTCCATCGACCACTCAACTCTCCTGCCTCTTCATTTATCCACAACGTCAGGTCGAAGCGCACTACTTCGTCTTCCAACTCCATCCCACTCAACTTCAATCCCGGCAACTGCAACTCCTCGCGCGGCGCATTGTCCAACCCAAATGCGATCTGAAACAAAGGCGAATGGCTCAAGCTCCGCTCCGGCCTCAACTCCTCCACCAATCGCTCGAACGGCACCTCCTGATGTCCATACGCTCCCAGACAAACCTCGCGTACTCGGCCCAGCAACTCCCGGAAACTCAATTCACCACTCATCTCCACCCGCAGCACGAGCGTGTTGACGAAGAACCCGATCACTCCTTCCGTCTCGCGCCGCGTCCGGTTCGCGATCGCTGTCCCGACGCAGATGTCTTCCTGCCCGCTCAGCCGCGACAACAGCACTTCAAACCCTGCCAACAACGTCATGAACAGTGTCACTCCACTGCGCCGTGACAACTCCTTCAATCCCGCCGTCAACTCCGCATTCAAACGAAACTCCGAAGTCGCTCCCCGATAACTCTGCACCCGCGGCCGCGGCCGGTCTGTTGGCAACTCCAGCACTGCCGGCGCCCCGGCCAACTGCCGTCGCCAGTACTCCAACTGTCCCTCCAACACTTCTCCCGCCAGCCACTCCCGCTGCCACACCGCGTAGTCCGCGTACTGCACCGCTAACTCTTCCAGCGGCGACTCCTCACCGCCCTGATAAGCCTTGTAAAGCGCCGCCACTTCTCGCACCAGCAGGCCCATGGACCATCCGTCCGAGACGATGTGATGCATGGTGAACAAGAGCACATGCTCCTCTGCTCCCCGCCGCAGCAGTGTCGCTCGCAACAACGGTCCCGTCGCCAGCTCGAAAGGCTGCAACGCCTCGCGCTGCACCAACCGCTTAACCGCTTCCCGGGCCATCGCCTGGTCCAACGACGAAAGGTCGATCAACGGCAGCGCCGGCTGCCATCCCTCGACGATGCGTTGACGCGGCTGCCCATCAACGCTCGGGAATGAAGTGCGCAACACTTCGTGGCGCCGCACCACTTCAAACAAGGTCCGCTGCAGCACGTCCAAGTTCACTTGGCCCGAGAGTCGCAGCGCCGATGGTGAGTTATAGAACGGGCTCGATGGTTCCCACTGGTCCAGGAACCAGAGTCGTTGTTGAGCGAATGACAGCGGTAACTCCCCGCTTCGTGAAACTGGTCGTATCGGAGGTATCTGTGACTCTGACTTGTCTCGTAGAGCGGCCTCAACATTGGCCGCGAGCCCGGCAATGGTCGGCTCTTTGAAGAACGTTGGTAGCGGGATGTCGATATTGAAAGCTGCACGCACCCGCGAGATCGCCTGCGTGGCCAAAAGCGAATGGCCACCGAGATCGAAGAAAGTGTCGTGGATGCTCACCTTCGCAGTGCCCAGCACTGTTGACCAGATTCCTGCCAGCATCTCCTCCACCGGAGTCCGCGGTGCTATATATTCTCTATCGGCCGAAGTTTTCATTCCGTTCGGCTCGGGCAAAGCTCGCCGATCGATCTTCCCGTTGGCGGTCAGCGGCAACTCGTCCATCAACACGAACAGCGAAGGAACCATGTGCTCCGGCAAACGCTCCTTTAGCGCGCGTCGCAACTCGACGGTGTCGAGTCCCGCAGGGCTCGCTCCGTCCACCACGTATGCCACCAGGCGCTTGTCGCTGCCCCCCTCTTCCTGACGCGCCACTACTACACAATCCCGCACTCGCTCGTGCTCGCGCAGCGCTGCTTCCACTTCGCCCAACTCGATGCGATAGCCGCGCACCTTCACCTGGTAATCCGCGCGCCCAACGTACTCCAGTACTCCCGCTCCGAGTTGCCGTACCACATCGCCAGTCCGGTACAGCCGTGCTCCGCGCTCTCCACCATACGGGTCCGGCACAAACTTCTCCGCCGTCAACTCCGCGCGCTGCCAATAACCACGCCCGACTTGCACCCCTCCCAGATACAACTCCCCCAGCACTCCCAAAGGCACGGGCCGCTGCGCACCATCCAGCACATACACCTGCGTGTTCCAGATCGGCCTCCCGATCGGCACTCGTCCATCCCACTCCGGCCGGCATTCCCACGAGGTCACATCCACCGCCGCTTCCGTCGGACCATACAGGTTATGCAGTTCCGCCCAGTCCATGCGGCTGAAGAAGTGCGCTGCCACTTCCGCCGGTAACTCTTCACCACTGCTGATCACACGTCGCAGCGTGCGGCATTGCTCCAAGCCTTCTTCCTCCAGAAACACCCGCAGCATCGAGGGTACGAAGTGCAGTGTCGTGATCTGCTCCTTGATTATTAGCTCGCGCAGGTACTGCCCATCGCGA
>DATENQ010000507.1:0-12157 GCA_035275005.1 Pyrinomonadaceae bacterium
CTAGGGCGAGTGCTGGCACGAACGCCTAACCGAGGCCCGAACTGTAGCATGAAGCTCTTGAGTGCGCAAGAACAATAAGGCCCAACAACACCCACGTTTTATGGAGTCAAAATCTAACATTCTAGTCGTCGACGATAATCCCGATAAATTGAGCCTGATCGAGGCAGCTTTGAGCCTCGCCGGCTATAACGTAACCACTGCGACCGACGGTGATGAGGCGCTCGCAGCCATCGAGTCGTATCAACCTGATCTGGTGATAACGGACGTGATGATGCCGCGTATGAATGGCTACGAATTGGCCCAACGGATCAGGGCCAATCCCGTAACCAGGTTTATCCCCGTCATCATGCAGACAGCCGCAGGCCGGAGGTCGGAAGATCTTCGCCGGGCGTCCGAGGTCGGCGCATTGGGTTACATAACTGACCCGACGGATCTCGATCTGTTGCTGGCTCGAACGAGGACACTGCTCGAGTTCAAAGCCTATCTGGATGTTTGTGAAGAGGCAGCGTTTACGGACCACCTGACCGGCCTGGCGAACCGCAGACGATTCGAACGTCAGCTGGAACGGGAAGTGGGTCGCGTGGAGAGGTTTGCTCATCCGTTCAGCCTTTTAATGA
Source organism: Pyrinomonadaceae bacterium (assembly GCA_035275005.1). Taxonomy (GTDB): domain Bacteria; phylum Acidobacteriota; class Blastocatellia; order Pyrinomonadales; family Pyrinomonadaceae; genus PSRF01. The sequence goes on from DATENQ010000507.1 coordinate 618, forward strand.
TCGATATCGACAGTTTCAAGAACCTCAACGATACCTTTGGCCACGATGCCGGAGACGATGCGATACGTCGTATCGGTAAAGTGCTGCGCGAAGGCACTCGCGGCATCGATCTGGCGGCGAGGATCGGCGGCGAGGAGTTTGCAGTTCTGTTGGTGGAAACCAGCAAAGAAGCCGGGCTGGAAGTTGCCGAACGATTGCGGGCTGCGATCAAGACGCTGGAGCTACCCAGGGCGGGCCACATCACTGCGAGTTTGGGGGTTGCGGAATGTCCAGGCGACGCGCAAACTGCTGCTGAGATCTTGAAAGCGGCGGATGTCGCTTTGTACGAAGCCAAGCGAAATGGCCGCGACCAGGTGGTGGCGATGGCGCTCCCGAGGTCGAACTCAATGGCCGCGGGCGACGTACAAGGCGATGGGAATTTAGAAGTGGCATCGCGAGGATAGAATGGCTGATTACAAGGAAAAGCTTGACGAATGGCAACAGGCGGCGCGTCGCAAGGCACGCGAGCTCGACGAGAAATACTCGATCTCCGATCTCGTAGGTGAAGGAGCAAAAGCGGCGAGTGATGCCGCCAGGCGTGGCGCTGAGACGATGGCCAGCGGCGCCGAACGATTGCGGACCGAAGCCGAGCGTTTAACTGACGATGAACAGGTCAACGAAACCGCGCGACGCGCTGCGAGCGAAACCGTTAAAAACGTGAAGAAGGCCGGGAAGGTCGTGCGCGACGCCGCAGGCGACACCGGCAAGAAGGTTTTTGACGACGCGAAGACCTACTACGATCGAGCGTCGCAAATCTACGATAAAGGAGCGCGGTTCACGCGCGCCTCGACAGCCGCGACTACCGGCGTGCTGAAAGCCCGCGATTGGGTCAAGGAAAATCCCGGCAAGGCTGCGATTGTTTCTGTTTCGCTGGTGCTGGGGATAAGGGCGGGCGCTGCGTTTCCGGGTTTGGATTCAGTGCTACTCGGTTCGCATCCGCACTGGTTGACGCACTCGGCGCTTCCGGTTTGGGGACTAAAAAAAGCGAGCGAGAGGTTTGATAACTATCTGAAGAAGCAGGAAGAGCTGATCGCGCGTGGCGAAGTCGACGAGGCCGCACGGCAACGGGCGGAATTTGAACGCAAGATCGCGAAGTATGTCGGCGCGCCGCTGCTGGGCGCATTCAGTTGTGCCGCGGGCGCGGCGATGTGGGCCCAGATCTTTCAGCCGGGAGCAATCACAGGCGCCCCGATCAGTTGGTTGTTAGGCGGCAATCCATTCCTCGACGGCGTCTGGCTATTTGCTAACGGTGTGATCTGTTTCCACCAGGGTTACCAGTTCTTCATGATCGCTTTAGCCAACCAGGAAGAGGTCGTGCGCGTCGTCCGCGAAATCAAAGGCCTTCTCCCCGCCGCTGTTTAGTAATTAGCCGCAGATAAACGCGGATGAGCGCAGATCAGATTTGCGTTTATCCGCGTAAATCTGCGGCCAAATTCTTCTTACGTAATCGTGATTGGGAAGGGCCAGAAGCAGAGGGCGAATACGATCAGAGTGATGATGGCGATCACGATGCGTTTTGTTCCGAGTGGTTCCATCACCGCGGGTTGCGGGTGCGGGATCCTCATCATGACTGCCAGTAATACCGCGTAGAGAAATCCGCTCGGGCTGCCGTGCCACCAGAAACCAAGTAACGCCAATACAACCACAGTCACAAAAGCTAAACGGCCGATAGCATGATGTGCGCGAGCGCCGAACAATGAGTAGGTCCCGTGACCGCCGTCGAGTTGGCCCACCGGCATCAAGTTCAAACTCGTGACCAGCAGTCCGATCCATGCAGCCATGTAGAACGGGTTGATGGGCGAGTTTGGATCGAGCGGTACTCCGGCCACCCAACTGATCAAACGAAACAGCAACGGGTCGTTAAAGAAGATCACGCTGTCCTGCGGCGCCTGCGGCGGACCCACAGTCAAAACACCAATTATTGATATCGGAATCGCAACGACGAACCCCGCCAGCGGGCCGGCGAGTCCGATGTCGAAGAGCGCGCGGCGCGATGGAATGGCGGAGCGAATCTTGATGAATGCTCCAAACGTGCCGGCCAGAAACATCGGCGGCGCCGGAATAAAATACGGCAGCGTCGCATCAACTTTGTAATAACGACAGGCGAGATAGTGTCCCATCTCGTGCGAGAACAGAATTGCGAGCAAACACGCCGAGAACGTTACGCCTTGCGCAATCAGATGAGGATTGGCAAAGGAGTAACTAATTAACTCCGCCATCCAGTAGAGATATGAAAGCGGGATGTAGAGCAGGTAATCGAGCGGAGTTGCAAGTGGCGGCTCAGGTGGGTGGAGTGCCGGAGCCGCGAGCGTGATGCCCGCCAGAATCGTCGTGATGATAGTAAGAATCAGCAGGCCGCCATGTATTCGCCACTCACGCGCGGTAATACCGGGAGTTGGGCGCTCGGGCAAGTCAAAAGCAGGCGGAAAGGTTCTGATGGATTCAGCCATTTCTTTTTGATGCGGAAAAGGGGTGGCCACGGAGCGCCACCCCTATAAACTTATTCCTGTTAACAGTAATCCTAAAATTCGTCGTCTTCGTCCTCGACAGAATCGTCAACCTCAATATCGCCGCCGTCATGGGCCTGAAGCTCTTTACCCGGCTTAAAGCGAATCGTCTTGCCCGACGGAATCGCCACTTCCTCGCCGGTGCGGGGATTCCTGCCGACGCCTCGCTTCCGCGGCTTCACCACAAAGACGCCGAATCCGCGCAGCTCGATTCGCTCTCCCCTGGTCAATGCTTCTTTCATTGAATGGAAAAGAGCTTCGACGGCCTGCTCTGCCTTCATTTTCGGCACGCCGGTCTTATCAGCAACACGATTAATGATATCTAACTTGATCACGGCAAGGGGCCTCTTTTCTGCTCCGCCAGCGGACGCCGTCCGGGGGCTGCAAAATGCAGGCGAGGATGATAGAAAGCGTTGGTAAACCCTGTCAAGGAAATCGGTTTCCTATAGTTTGACAAGGGCGCTAGTGAAAGATAACCTCAAAACCGTTTATGTTCGGAATTAGAAAACGCCGGCCGCCGCCGTTTGGCGGTGTTCACGTCGACGACGACAAAGACATTCAGGTACACAAACCCGACGATGCGTCTCGGAATGACCTGTGGTCAGAGGCGCGCCTGCTAATGCGCGATCTAATCTTCGCACTCATGATCGCGGCGCTGGTAGTGGTGTTCATCGTGCAGCCCGTGAAGGTTGAGGGCACGTCGATGTTGCCTCGTTTGCACGACGGCGAACGCATCTTTGTTAACAAGCTGATCTATTACGACGAGTATCGTTGGGCGCCGAAACTCGACCGTGGTGACATTGTCGTCTTCTGGTTTCCTGACGATCCTTCGAAGAGTTACATCAAACGCGTCATCGGCCTGCCGGGCGATACGATTGAAGTACACGAAGGAATCGTGAGCGTGAATGGCCGCGACCTTGAAGAGAGCTACCTTGATCCGCGGCTGAATTTGTCACATCGAAGCCTCGCGCGAACTTACGTCAGACCGAATTACTACTTCGTAATGGGTGACAATCGCGACAACTCGAGCGACTCGCGAATCTGGGGTCTGGTGCCAAAGAAATATATCTACGGCAAGGCGTTGTTTCGCTATTGGCCGCTGAATTCGGCGAGCGTCATTCATCACGAAGACGTCAACCCGACCGGCCCCCCGTCGCCCGGTTTCACTCCCCGCGATTTTGGAGAATTGCCGACGGGCGAACCGTCGCCACAGCCTTATGTGCCGGGTGAATCGTCACCTGAGCCTTGATTGAACGATGGACTGGCTGCGTTACCTGCTCATGATTTTTTACGCCCCGGTGCGTGGCATGCGTGGGATGCGCGATCGTGGTTCCCTCGCGCCGGTGGTGCTGATCGCTTTCCTTGGTCAGCTTGCTTTTAGCGTCACAACCAAAAAGTTTGCCGGAGCGCCAACAATTGCCTCAGGCGGCGGCGTCTATGCGGAGCTTTTCGCGTCCGCGAGGTTTGTAGTGGTGGTGGCCGTAGTCCTGGTCCCGATCATTACATTCGTTGCAAACCTGTTTGAGCGAAGAGGAAGTTTCCGCGTAGTCATTACACAAGAATACGCGCCCGTGGCGGCCACGATTTTGTATGTACTCACGGCCGCAAATATCTTTGCCATCTTAGTGGCTGCGTTGATGCACTATTCAGGATTTCAAGCGCAGCAAATATTGATCATGACGGAGCGCGCCGATGAGATTCGCGCAATGATGCCCAGCGATCCGCAAAGCCAGGCTAATGCGGAACAACTGCTCAGTAATCCGGCTTTATTTTGGCAGGAATTTTTTTCGTTCATTCGATTTATGCTGTTCAGCGTTGGTGTTGTGCTGGGCGTAAGGGATGCGTTTCGAATGTCGGCAATACGAGCATTCGCGGTGACCGTGATCGCGGGTGTTGGTGCCTCGATCATCGCTCCTCTGGCTGCGGGTCTGTTTTCGGGAGTGCTGGGTTCGCCGTTCCTGCTGTTTATTTTGTTCATGCTGTTGCGGGGCTACTTCAGCGACATCATGGGCAGTCAACGCGCGAAAGCAGCTTTTAAGCAGAACCTTGAATCGGCGACATTGAATCCTGCTGACGCGTCGGCGCATTACAACCTCGGTCTGATTCACCAGAGTCGCGGCGAGCTCGACGAAGCGCGCACGCGTTTTGAACGTGCGTTGGAGATTGACCCGGAAGAGATTGACGCCAGTTATCAATTGGGGCGCATCGCGCGGCAACAGAAGCGATACGCTGACGCGATTCAGAACTTCGAGCAGGTCGTCTCGCATAATTCTGCGCATTCACAGCACGAGGTTTGGCGTGAAGTTGCGGCGACGTATATCGCGGCGGAGCAGTTTGAAGATGCACGCAGCGCTTTGGACCAGTTTCTCGAACACCGGCCGTCAGATCCGGAAGGTCTTTACCTGATGGGCCGTGCGCACGCAGGGCTTGGTCACAAGCGTGAAGCGACCAGCTTGATGCAAGCGTGTATTGAAGCAGTGAAGACGGCGCCGGCTTATAAATATCGCGCCAGCAAGCGCTGGTTAAATGAAGCGCAGCAGTTTATTAAGAGCAGTCAATGAGCACTGGGAAATAGTTGAAGCTAAGTTCAACCTGGAAGAGTTTGAAAGTGAAGATAGAACAAGTCAGGAAGAGGGGCTTGCCCCCGCTGATAGTTGAGTCGGAACGGCGTAGGCAAGCCCCTCTTCCTGACTTGTTCTTTTTTTGAATCATTTAAAAAGATGAGAAGCCCAGCACTTTTAGCACTTGAAGATGGTCGTACGTTTCGTGGCCGCTCGTGGGCGGCTGAGGGCGAGGTGTGCGGCGAGATGGTTTTCAACACCTCGATGACAGGCTACCAGGAAGTGCTCACCGATCCATCCTATGCCGGCCAGATCGTTTGCATGACTTATCCGCTGATTGGCAATTACGGCGTCAACGAAAGCGATGCTGAATCAGGTCGGCCGTGGGTCGAAGGATTCGTTGTCCGTGAAGCCAGCCGTATCACTTCAAACTGGCGCGCCGAAGAGAGTCTCGAGTCATATCTGAAGCGCTGGAACATCGTCGCCATCGAAGGTATCGACACGCGAGCGCTCGTACGCCACATTCGCGATAAGGGCGCGATGCGCGCGTGCCTCTCAACTATTGACCTCGACGAAAAGAGTCTCGTCGAAAAAGCACGCCAATCGCCATCGATGGAAAACCGTGAGTTGGCGAGCGTGGTAACGACGAGCGAGCCTTACGAATTTCCGGCTGAAGGCGAAGAACGTTTTCATATCGTCTGTTACGACTTCGGCGTGAAGCGAAACTCTTTGCGAGAACTGGCGCAACGTGGAGTGCGCACGACAGTCGTGCCCGCCTCGACTTCAGCAGCAGCAGCGCTGGCTTTCAAACCCGATGGAATTTTCCTGTCGAACGGGCCTGGCGATCCGGCTTCGATGAACAAGGAAGTGTCTGAGATTCGCGAGTTATTGAAAGCGAACGTGCCGATGTTTGGGATCTGTTTTGGTCACCAGTTGTTGGGAAGAGCGTTTGGTGGGAACACGTTCAAACTGGTATTCGGACATCGCGGCGGCAACCAGCCGGTGAAAGCGTTATCAAAGCCGCATGTCGAGATTACTTCACACAATCACGGCTTTGCAGTCGATGCGGAGAGCCTGCCGCCAGACGTTGAGATCACGCATATCAATCTCAACGATCAATGTGTCGAAGGAATGCGTCACCGCACCTTGCCGGTGATCTCAGTGCAATACCATCCCGAGGCTGCGCCTGGACCACACGATGCGGAACATCACTTTCAGCGCTTTGTGGAGTTAATGGAATTAAGCCGCGGATGAACGCGGATTTACGCAGATCTGCGTCATCTGCGTTTATCTGTGGCTAATTATTCCAAGCCTTCGGGCATCTTCAATTCACCGGTAGTCAAATCAGGACGTGCGCGGACCATTTGGTCCGGCGTAGTTTCGGCGTGAAGGTCTTCGACGTTTTCTGCGGCGAGCGCCGCTACTTTCTCCGGATCGGGCGGAGTTGGTTCCAGTAAATCTGCAATACCCTCACTGCCGCGATGCTCCATCCAGTGTCGATAACTAACGGTCAGGATTGCTACCACTGGAATCGCAAGAAAAATTCCTGCCACGCCGGCAAGTTTTTCACCCGCAAGGATCGCAAATATCACTGCGAGTGGGTGGAGATGAATACCCTGTCCGATTAGCCGCGGATAAATCACATAGTCCTGAACTATGCGCAAGACTCCAAGAAACAAGAGCACCAGGAAAGCATTGAACGGCCCCGCATGAAACATCGCGAGTAGCGCTGCCGTGATCGCGACAGTGAGTGGTCCAACCAGCGGCACGAATTCAAAGAGGCCCGCGATAAAGCCCATCACCAGACTGTAAGGTAATCCGAGCACCAAAAAACCCACCGCGCAAAAGAAGCCGATCAACCCGCACGCGATCAGTTGCGCGCGGATGTAAGCTGCCAGCGTGCTGTTGACGTCCTGGAAAAACTCGTCACCACGCCAGCGCCAACGGCCGCGCGGCAGCATCAGCAAAGCTGAGCGTCGAAAGCTCTCGGCATCCTTCAGGAGGAAAAAAGCCAGAATGGGAATTAGGACCAACCAGGGCAGGTAGATCAGATACGACAAAGACGCAGTAAAGAATTCCTGGACGGTATGGATGACAGTATCACGCACCTGGGGAATAGCGTGATTTAACCCCTCAACTACCGGCCCGGGCATGCGACGTGAATAGGTGATGAGCTGTTGAAGCTTGTCGCCGAGCGACTGCCAGTAGTCTCGTGCCTGTGCAGCAAACTCAGGAAATTGAGTGCTGAGGCTCGGTACGAGGAACCAAATTACCAGGATTATCGCAGTGAGAATCAGCAGGTAAGCCAGCGCGATAGCGGCGGCCTTCGGTATTGCGATTGTCTTTGTACCAACAGTTCTGGGTCGACGTATAAATTCAACCAGCGGCGCCACCAGATACGCGAAAAAGATCGAAAGCACGAGGAGCAGAATGATTCCGGTGATCTTCGAGATCACCCAAAGAATGATCAGTACGGTCAGTAGAACAACTATGATCCGCAGGACCGTACGCGTGGGGACTCCTGATGCTTCAACCGCCGCCTGCGCTGCGACACTCGCCGTTTCTTTAGTTTTTTCTTTGCTCACAAGATTAGATTCGCGCGTGCAGCCGTCCGATCAAATCACCGACCGCTCTTTGATCCTGATAGCTTAAGTCACGAAATTCTACTCCGAACGTATCGGGCGTTGAATGATGCACTACTTCTCCGATTAAGGACAATGCATCGCTGCCGTCGAGTAGTAACAGTCCGAGTTGATCGCCGATCTTCACGTTGGGGCAGGCAGGAAGGTTGGTAACACGCACTCCGCCGAGGCTGATATCTTTTGGTTCGCCGATGCCGAGTGACTCTTTCAAGCTCTCATCTTCGACGGCAAGAGTGATTCGGGAAGTGACATAATAACGTGGGTAGCGCCTGCGATCGTTAGAATGAAACCCGTTGCTTTCGGAGTTTTCCATCGTCAACTGTCCTCAGTGAGCTACATCATCGTCTTCTTCAGCTTCCGCTTCACCTTCTTCTGGTGGTGGTGGTGGTGGAGTAATGCGAGGAGCAGCCGGCTCCCAAACGAGGCCACGCCATTCGTCGGTTTCACCGAGTAGCTGAAGGGCAGCGAGCGGGTGACCGGGATGACGTTCGATGCGGAGCACTTCAGCGATCACTTGTAACTTCTCGCCTGATTCGCCAGCCACCTCGAGACGCACGCGACTTCCGACTTGAGGCAACTGGCGCGGCAAGTGTACGAGCGTGCCTTCAGGACCAACGTTCTCGGTCGTGCCTTCAGCGACGATGTGCGTACCGCTCGGCTCGTCCCACTCAGCTTTTACTTCGAGCGTGGCGAGATAGCGTGGTCCAGAGCGATTGTCTGATTCAATTCCGGGCATGCTTTACGCCTCCTTCTCCATCAATCCATCATTCTTCTTCAGCCCTTAGTTTCTCCAGCACTGAGAAGTCTTCCAGCGTCGTGACATCGCCTGCGACGGATCCGCTGGTTGCGATCTCGCGCAAGAGTCGCCGCATGATCTTGCCCGATCGCGTCTTCGGCAACGCGTCGGTAAACCTGATGTCGTCAGGCCGAGCGAGGGCGCCGATCTCTTTCACCACGTGCGCTCGCAATTCCTGGTTCAGTTCGTCAGACGGACTATGCGAACCCTCGAGAGTTACGAAAGCCACAATCGAAGATCCCTTCAAGTCGTCCGGACGCCCCACGACTGCAGCTTCAGCAACGGCACTGTGAGACACCAGTGCGCTCTCGATTTCCGCTGTCCCGAGTCTGTGGCCGCTTACATTAATAACATCGTCGATACGGCCCATTATCCAAAAATAGCCGTCCTTGTCGCGCCGCGCGCCGTCACCCGCGAAGTAAATACCCTCAATTTGCGACCAATACTGCTGTTTGTAGCGCTCGTCGTCGCCCCAAATCGTCCTGAGCATCGACGGCCACGGACGTTTAATTACGAGATAACCACCCTCACTTGCGCCCACCGGCTTGCCGTCCCGGGTCATTATGTCGGCATCGATGCCGGGGAAAGGCTGCGTGGCTGAGCCGGGCTTCGTCGTCGTCGCGCCGGGAATCGGCGTGATCATGATGGCGCCCGTTTCGGTTTGCCACCACGTGTCGACGATCGGACACCGCTTCTGACCGATCACTTCGCGATACCACATCCACGCCTCGGGATTGATCGGTTCACCGACAGTGCCGAGCAGGCGCAGGCTCGATAGGTCGTGCTTCGACGGCCACTGGTCGCCCCACTTGATGAACGCCCGGATTGCGGTCGGAGCAGTGTAGAAGACGTTGACGCGGTGACGTTCGATCATGGTCCAGAAGCGATCGGGCTCGGGAAAGTTTGGCGCGCCTTCATACATCAGAACTGAAGCGCCGTTTGAGAGTGGTCCATAAACAACATAACTGTGACCTGTGACCCAACCGATGTCGGCAGTACACCAGTACAGATCTTCATCTTTGATATCGAAGACCCACTTCACCGTCAGGTGTGATTGCAGCAGGTAACCCGCAGTCGTGTGCAGAATGCCTTTTGGCTTTCCGGTCGTGCCGGACGTGTAGAGAATATAGAGTGGATGCTCGCTGTCTAATTCTTCCGCGGCACAGTTTGCATCGACAGTCTCCATCAACTCGTGCCACCAGAAATCACGCTCCGGCTCCATTTGCTGTGGCGAGCCCGTTCGTCGCACGACGATGCAGGCATTCACTGACGGACATTCTTTCAGCGCTTCATCAACGGCGGTTTTGAGTTTTACTTCGTTGCCGCGGCGCCACCCGCCATCAGCCGTGACCACAAGCTTGCAACTCGCGTCGTTGATGCGGTCTACTAGCGCGGCGCTGGAGAAGCCTCCAAAGACCACCGAGTGCGTAGCGCCGATGCGCGCGCACGCGAGCATCGCGATCGCGAGCTCGGGAATCAGCGGCATATAAAGCGCAACGCGATCTCCGCGCTTGATGTTGGCGTGCTTGAGTACGTTTGCAAACTTGCAGACTTCGGTGTGCAGTTGTTGATAAGTAAAGGTGCGCGTCTCGCCCGTTTCGCCTTCCCAGATGAGTGCGGCTTTGTTGCGTCGCCAGGTTTCGAGATGCCGATCCAGGCAGTTGTAAGAGATGTTGATTTTGCCGCCACCGAACCACTCAGCATGCGGGGGATCCCACTTCAGCACCGTGTCCCACTTCCTAAACCAGTGCAGCTCTTCGGCCATTCGCGCCCAGAACGATTCCGGGTCAGCCGCTGCCTCGGTTCGCAGCTTCTCGAGCTCGGCCATCGACTTGATATGTGCGTGTTGCGAAAAACTTTCCGGCGGCGGGAAGAGTCGTTCTTCCTGGAGCACTGATTCAATGTTAGTAGAAACCGTCGACATGCTGCCCTGTGTACCATAATCATTGCCGATTTCCAATTGCCGATTGCCGATTTTTCTGACAAATTGGCAATTGGAAATCGGCAATGATCTACGTTGGGACCAGCGGCTACAGTTACAAAGAATGGAAGGGCAGTTTTTATCCGGAAAAGATTTCGGCTAAAGACATGCTCGCGTATTACGCGTCGCGTTTGCAGGCGGTGGAGCTGAACAACACTTTCTATCGTTTGCCGCAGCCGGGCATGGTTGAGAGCTGGAAAGCGCAGGTGCCCGACAACTTTCGTTTCTCAGTGAAGGCCTCACAAGTCATAACACATTTCAGACGGCTCAAGGACGCCGGCCCGCAAACGCGCGCGATGCTCAAGACTGTCTCCGCGTTGGAAGATCGACTGGGTGCGGTGATTTTTCGATTTCCCGAGGACTTTAAGAAGGACCTCGGACGACTGGAGAAGTTTCTGAAAGAACTGCCCGCAGATCCTCCCGTCACTTTCGACTTCCGCCATCCGACCTGGTTTGACGACGATGTGCGGGCGTTACTGAGCAGCCACAACCGCGCGCTATGCATTTCGGACGCGGACGTCATGTGCGCCGATCACATCGACAAGACTGCTGATTGGGGTTACCTGCGCCTGCGACGTGAGCAGTATTCAGACGCGGAACTGAAGAAGTGGATCAAACGTGTGCGAGCTCAGGACTGGAAAACTACGTTCGTGTTCTTCAAGCACGAAGATGAAGGAACTGGGCCAAAGCTCGCCGCACGTTTTGTTGCGTTAAGTGAAAAGGCCTAGAAATTTCCGCCGCATTCCTCATGTCCGCAGTCACAATCGAGCTCGATCGTGTCGCCAGTGCCTTCACATTGTGCGCTGCAGTATTTGCCACCCGGTTGCGCCTGACAGGTACAGCTCGGATTCTTGCACTTGTTCTTATCGTCCGCCATGGGATCCTCCTAAGTTTTGATGGCTTTTGGGGAAGCTTAAGAGTAACCATTGAGCACTGCCGGTGCAACTGTAGGGGCGGCACTCCGTGGCCGCCCGTCTTACTAACAATAATATTCGCGAACGACGGGCGGCCACG
>DATENQ010000508.1:0-5754 GCA_035275005.1 Pyrinomonadaceae bacterium
TAGCAAATTCTAGTTCCTAAAGAGTAGAACAAGTCAGGAAGAGGGGGCTTGCCCCCGCTGTTAGGTGAGTTCGAAGAGCGGGGGCAAGCCCCTCTTCCTGACTTGTTCTATTCTTCTACCTATATAGGACCTATTTATACAACAGCTTCACAGCATCCGTAGTCCAATCAGCGAGGCTTGCGGTCACGACTTCCGCGCCGGCAGCTCGCAGCGCTTCGGCCGGGACCGTGTTCGTAATGCCCAGCGTCCGCATTCCCGCCGCGCGCGCTGACTGAATCCCTGGCGGTGAATCTTCAATCGCCAAACACTCAGACGCCAGCAGCGGCAGTTTCCGCTCCTGCTGTCGTTTCTCGTTCAGCTTTGTCAGTCCCGCGAGATAACAATCCGGCGCCGGCTTGCAGACCGTTGCGTCTTCAGCCGTAACAATCACAGAAAAAAGCGGCGTCAGGTTCGCGCGCTGAAACACGTAACCAACCTCAGCCTTGTTTGCCATGCTCACCAGCCCGATCGAAAACTCACGCGACGCCGCTTTGAGAAACGTCAGCACACCGGGAAACAGCGGCAGCTCTTCGATCATCTGCCGGTGCAAATCAACCTTGGCGTCAAGCACAGTTTCCAGCACCGGATCTGTCAAAGGCTTTTTCGCGCGCTCAAACATCGCCTTCACAAAGGTCCGGTCGTCCATGCCGAGCGCGCTCATGTACCACTCCTCCGTCAAATCGATCTCATGCGCGCGCAGGATTTCCTGGTAAGCCTTCATCTGGATGGTTTCGTCGTCGATGATGACGCCGTTGAAGTCGAAGAAGATGGCTTTGATCATTTGGTTTGTGCTCTCAGGTCGTCAACCAGTTTTGGCAAGCGTTCACTCTCGAGCACATCCAAACGACGCAACACTTCCGCGAGCGAGAGTTCGTTTTTCAAATTCACCTGGTAGTCGAGATCGGCGCGCAGGCGATCTTTCAAACCCTGCCGGTTTTGCGACATCATGATGATGGGCGCCTGCATGCCGGCGATGATGGCAAGGGCGAGATTCAACATCTGATACGGAGCCGGATCGAAACCGCGAATGAGGATGAACGAGTTGAAGATGATCCAGAATATTATGATCGCGATCGAGACGCCGATGAACTTCCAGCTACCGCCAAACTCGGCGATCAAGTCCGCGGCGCGATCGGCGAGCGTCAGGCGCGCCTTTTCTTCTTCGTTCGCGTTACGCGAAACTCGCGAGCGCAGCAGGTCGTCTGTTCGTCGCAGCCTGTCAGTGAGCGCGCTGAGCATTTCGAGCGCGACGTCGGGATTGGTGCGGACGAAGGAAAGAAACGCGTCGCGCGAGAGAATCGCGAGGCGTGCATCTTCGATCACCTGAGCATCGGCGGATCTTTGTCGACCATCGATGATCGACATCTCGCCAAAGAAGTCGCCCTGCGCGAGCTCCGCGAGCGTGAGCTCCTGCTTGTCGTCATCGCGAATGCTGATCCGCACGCGCCCGCTCTCGATGAGATACATCGCATCGCCCGTGTCGCCTTGTCGAAAGAGACGCGTATTGCGCGGCACGATCTTATCGGAAAGCAGGCTGCGCAACTCTGTCGCCGCTGAATCGTCGAGCGAAGCGAAGAGCGGCACCGAGCGAAGCGCCTCGAGCGTCATTTGGCTAACAGACTGTGACATACAATCCTCCGAAACTGAGCTTCGCTGCTGGATCGGGTCAGTACCGTAACGCGGTAGCGTCGGGTCGCGCCTAAAGTAACGTATTACCCGACGCTACCGCGTGACGGTACTAACCCGATCCAAGCACGGTCGCTAACTTTCAAACTATCCTTCCATCTTTCATGAATACGATTCGATGGGCGAAGCTATTTGCCAGTTCCTGATCGTGCGTGACCATAAGCACCGTCAGAGAGTCCTGGTTGACCATATCGCGCAGCAGCGCGAGCAGCTCGTGCGCACGGATCGAATCGAGATTTCCGGTGGGCTCATCGGCCAGCAGTACCTTCGGATTGTTCGCGAGCGCCCGCGCGATGGCGACGCGCTGTTGTTCGCCACCGGAAAGCTCTGACGGCTTGTGTTCCAATCGATCGGCAAGACCAACACGCGCCAGCAACTCACGCGAACGCTCGCGACGTTGTTGCCCACGCAATCCTCCGAACGCCAGCGCGAGGGAAACGTTTTCGCGCGCCGTCATCGTCGGAATGAGATTGAAGTTCTGAAAGATCATTCCAACTGAGAAACGCCGGTAACGCGCCATCTCTTTCTTCGTAAACGGCCCCAAAGGTCTCGACGCAAAATACACTTCACCCTGCGTCGGGTGATCGAGCCCACCGAGCATGTTTAGTAAAGTCGATTTACCGGAACCGGAGGTGCCCTGAATCGCGACAAACTCGCCTTCCCCGATCTCCAGAGACACGTTGTCGAGGGCAGTAACGCTGTTGCTGCCCATCTGATAGATCTTGGACACTTCCTGCGCGGATAGGAGGGCGGGCATCAATGCCTACTCACCCTCCATAACTCAAAACGTTGGTCCTCAAAACCTTTCAACAACATATCAAACTCGACCGCCGACAAACCCTCCGCTTCTATCAGCTCACGAACCTTTGCGTCTTCATAAACCGAGCCTGAGATTATCACGTCAGCGCCTGACGACAGACCTTCGAGACGCGCGGCCATGTTCACGGTCGATCCAAAATAGTCGAGGCGATCGTTCAGGGTTACGGCGATACACGGACCGGTGTTCAATCCGGCTTTTAGTTGCAACGGCCTACCGCCGTCGGCCGGCTCTGCGAGCGCGCGTTGCACTTCGAGCATCGCGATCAGAGCGTCCGCGGCGGATCGAAACACGGCCATCACGGCGTCGCCGATCGTCTTCACAACCGCGCCGTCGTGCTCGATCACGGCTTTCCGCACCACGTCGAAGTGGCTCATCACGCGGCCAAACGCGGTCGCGTCGCCAATCTCTCGATAGAGTTGGGTTGAATGACGGAGATCCGTGAAGAGCACTGTCAATGTTCCCACTGAGATCTGTTCCCCTGGTCGCAAAGCTTCACTCGCAAACAGATCCCGGAACATTTGCAACGCTGTCACTTCGGCAGCGGTAGTTGCCTGATCGCTCCACTCCAGGCGCTCGAGAATCACGAGCTGTTCAGTTTCAGTCTCATTCTTCAACGCGAGCGAGAACTGTTCGCTGACGTGCAACGAATCCTGGCCCCAGCCATTATTCGAGAGCGTTACCTGCGCCGACGGCTCGCCTTCAGAAGAGACTGTCAGATCCTGAGATCCGGCAAGCTCGAGAGCGCGAATGCGATAGCTGCCACTCTCCAACGGCAACGACAGCTCTCGTTTGTCTCCCGCAGCCAACAGTTGCTGCGCAACGACGTGCGGCGTCCAGTGTGGACTGCCGATGCAAAAAAACGGCACGTCAACACGTCGCACTGCCGGGTTCGGACGAAACGTCAGCTCGACGTACCGATCGAAGTTAACGGTGAAATCAATCTTGCAGGTGTTGCAGTGAACTTTTGTATCGATCTCCTTCAACGAAAGCCCGCTCTCCTGTGGCCCACGACAAAGCGGGCAAAGCAAGTCCCATTGAAAGTCGAGCAATCCGATGCGCGTGGCACGCAGGCAAACTTCAAGCACGAGACGTCTCGGCTCCTTCCAATCGTCGGCAAGCTTGTACGCGCGGATACGCGCCACCGCTAAGTCGTCGCCACGTTCCAGAAACTCTATCAACCGCTCGGCGATGGCGAGTTTCTGCGCGGGCGATTCCGTGCTTTCGAGATCCGCAATCAGTTTTTGCTTAAGGTTTGCGAGACGCTGCAAGTCAAACGACGATTGCGACGTGTTTGGCTCAGACGTTTCAGCAGCTGCTCCCAGGAAAGCGGTGTTGTCATACTTCCTGATCGAATCACGAAACCGGCGCGCGACGACGAGATTCACCTGCATCGGTATCACCACGACGCCGAAAATATTTCGCGGTGTCGACCATATTTCATACCTCAAGTGCGTGCCGCCTTCGGCTTTGGGCGTTAGCTCCGCTCGCATCTTGAGTCGCGCCAGCGGACCTTTGCTGTACACGCGTTCGACACCGAAACGAACAGGCTTCACCCATTCGAAAGGCTGTTCTTCCCATTCGACAGGCAAGCCGTAAATCGAGAGCCGTACTTTGCGACGCGCGTTGCGGAGTCGCTTGCCGGAATCGTCTATCTCGATCTGCGGCACACCGGTATCGCGATTGAACCTGTTCGTATCAGCAATGAACGGCCACAATCGTTCCGGGCTCGATTTCAGATCAAACTCCCAACGTTTGTGATACTCGCGAAAAGGCATATACATCTGAACCACAAAGGCACAAAGACACAAATCGACTTCGTGCCTTTGTGCCTTCGTGGTTAAAGTCTTTGACCGATCAGACTTCCTTGTACTCTGAATCTACATCTTCATGCGACAGAGCGACCCGGTAGTTCTTCGATTGTAGTTGCTTGGTAATCAGCAAATCATCTTTGGTCTTGAGGAGGTCGGCCCGACTATAAACCGACAGTTCAAAGTTGTAGCCGTGAGTAATGGCATCCTTCGGACAAGCCTCGACACAATATCCGCAGAAGATGCAGCGTCCATAATCAATGTTGTAGACGGCCGCATAGCGTTCATCGACACCGGTGCGCTCTTCGGGCGGTCGCGGATCATCCGCGGCCACGATATAAATGCACTCGGCAGGACACGCGGCCGCGCACAGGTAACAGGCGACACACTTCTCTCGCCCGAGCTCATCGACGTGCAGCAGGTGCTGCCCGCGATAACGTGGCTGCATCGTGACCGGCTGATCCGGATACTCGACTGTCCACTTGCGCTTGGGAATGTATGACAACGTCACGCCCATTCCCTGGATAATTGCTTTCGTCGATTCGATTACGTCGGTGATGATTGACATATTAGAAATCTGAACTTTCTTTTTCCTTTACTTCCGATCCGGTTGCCTGCCAGCGACCATCGCGCCATACAAACTTGTCGGTAAAATCCAACACCCGTTTCCCATCTCGCTCGAATGTCGTGACCGTTCCTGATAGCGTCGCTCGATCTCCGGTCAACGTCAGCTTCAGATCACTAAACTCCCACTTATCGATAGAAGTGTCTCGTTGGATGGCGCGAAGGTAATCGGCTTTGCTTTGTAGTTGGCCGTCTTCACCTGGCTGGCCGACATAATCATCCGCCAGAATTCGATCGAGCTTCTTCTTGTCGGCATTGATATTTGCGACTGTCCACTCATTCTCGAGCTCTGTCAACTGCGTCAACACCTGCGCGTGATCAGTTGGCGGCGGAGTGTTGACGGATTCGGTTGAATTTACGTTTCCGTTGTTCGGCTCGGATGTATTCGTGTTGGTGTTCGAATTCCGCGGCTCAGCAGTCCTGGCAGACTCCTGTTCGATCCGGCGCATCATTCTCGGCGCCACGAGCGCCGCGACTATTCCGATTGCCAGAATCCCAAGTATGAAAGCGCCGAGAAGCCCGACAACCCACGGCCACACTCGCCGGCGCTTAACTTCAGCACGCGGAGCCACATAAGGCCGCGGCGGCTGATAAGCACCGGAGTTCCATTCGTTCTCGTTCCCGCGCGGCGTTACCACCGTGGCATCGTCGTCGTCAACCGTCATCAGCGGCGTGCCGTCTTCGATACAAAAGCTCAGGTTGGGATCCGTGTAGGTCCGGTTGCAGGTGGAACAGCGCTTCATCGTAAATGAATTCTAAACCACCGCTCGAAATCAC
>DATENQ010000509.1:0-3906 GCA_035275005.1 Pyrinomonadaceae bacterium
CAGATCTACGCGACGCAGATGGGAACGCTCTTGAAGGTTTCGGAAAAAGAGCTAAGCGCACTGCACGCCGGCGCGCTGCTGCACGACATCGGCAAACTCGCCGTGCCTGAATACATCCTCAACAAACCAGGCAAACTCACCGAAGCAGAATTCGCCAAGATGAAGATCCATCCGACTGTCGGTGGCGACATTCTCAAGCGCGTTAACTTCCCTTACCCGGTCGAAGACATCGTCCGCTATCACCACGAGAAGTGGGACGGCAGTGGTTATCCAAAAGGACTCAAAGCCGACGCGATTCCACTGATTGCCCGCATCATCTCGGTAGTTGATTTTTACGACGCCACACGTTGCGATCGTCCGTATCGCAAGGGCATGAAACGCGAGGAATCGCTCGCGCTGTTGCGTAGCATGGTGGGAAGCGCGTTCGATCCAAAGGTGGTCGAGACTTTCATCAAGAACGTTGAAGAGTTTGATCGACTGATTGACTCGCAGGATATTAAAGAACAGGTTGCTTCAACGCCGGCATTCGATAATGAAACCGCGACAAAACCCGATGCTGGTCTCGCGCCGGATATTCTCGGTGTCGCCGAAGAGACGTCAGTGTTCAGAACGATTAGCGAAGCGCAGCGGGAAGTCTTCGCGCTTCACGAGATCGCGCAGACGATCGGTTCTTCGCTCAACTTGAGCGACACCGTGACCCTCGTTGCGAACAAATTGCGCGCGATCGTTCCTTTCGATACTTGTGTCATCTATTTGGTTGACGATCCGTCGGGCAAAGCGATTGCCGCGCACGTCGTCGGCGAAGAAGTCGAGCTTTTCAAACGCCGGCGCATCAACATCGGCGACGGTATTACGGGTTGGGTGATAGCCAATTCACGTTCGATGTGCAATGCGTCGCCGGATCTGGATCTGGTCGGGATTCCGGATGACATTGCGAAGCGTTTTCGCGGTGTGCTGGTGTCGCCGCTGCTTCGTGAAGACGGCGCGTTCGGAGCGATCTCGCTTTACTCACAGAGTCGAACGTCTTACACGACCGAACACGTCCGGCTGTTGGAATCGGTTTGCCAGCACGCCTCCAGCGCTCTCAACAACGCGCTAACGTACGAAAAGACGCGCGAGAGCGCGCTCGTCGATCCGTTGACGGAACTGCCAAACGCGCGTGGCTTCTACATGATGCTCGAACAACGCCTCGCCGAGTGCCAGCGCATGAACAAGGAACCGCTGGCGGTGGTCTGCATGGACATTGACGACTTCAAGATCATTAACGACAAGTACGGACATTCGATTGGCGATCGACTGCTGGCGAGTGTGGCTGGAGTGGTTCGTCGAGAGCTCAGGCAAATGGACATCCTGACTCGCTATGCCGGCGATGAATTCGTGGCGATCATGCCGATGGCTTCGGGTAAGATGGCGGTTTCGATAAGCGAGCGAATGCGCAACGCGGTTGAAGAACAACTCTTCTCGGTGCGCACCGGCACGATGGTCGGACTGGGTGTGAGCCTCGGCGTTGCCTGTTTCCCGGACGACGGCGAAACCTCCGAAGAACTACTAAGCGCCGCCGCCCGCCGCATGCAGCACGACAAAAACGCGCGCAAAACCATCCTCACGGTCGCGAGCGCCGGCGTCAGCTCGATCGACATGATGACCTAAAGATCTCAACAAACCAGCATAAACGTAGGTTCTATAGTACATATAGGACCTATGTTTTTCTTTAAAGCGTCTCTCGCTTATAATCCGACGTTTTATGAGCAAACAAACAGCAGCACCCCCTTCAGCCGCCAAAGCCGAAGAGCAGCAGAGCTCTACCGGCGTGATGGATGCGCCTCCGGACACAGTCGACCCGAAACAGCTAAAACAGGAACGAGACGAAGCCAAGCGACGACAGAAAGAACGGCTTAGCGCGCTCTCGCATGATGAGCTGATCGAGATCTACCGCCAAATGCTTCTGATCCGTCACTTTGAAGAGCAGTCGGCGGCAGTTTACGTCGCCGGCAAGATCGGCGGTTTCTGTCACCTTTACATCGGACAGGAAGCAGTCGGCGTCGGCGCGATCTCCGCGATTCGCAAAGACGACTACGTGCTCGCCAGCTATCGCGAACACGGTCTCGCGCTGGCTAAAGGAATGTCGGCCCGATCGATCATGGCAGAGCTCTACGGCAAAGCCACCGGATGCTCGAAGGGTAAGGGCGGCTCGATGCACATGTTTGACAAGAGCCTCGGCTTCCTCGGTGGTCACGCCATTGTCGGCGGCCAGATCGCGCTCGCAACCGGCACCGCTTTCGCTACGAAATACCAGGGCACAGACCAGGTGACACTCTGTTTCTTCGGCGAAGCCGCAGTGAACCAGGGTGCTTTCCACGAGTCGCTGAACATGGCCCAGCTCTGGAAACTTCCCTGCATTTATATTTGTGAGAACAACCAGTACGGCATGGGCACTTCCCTCGCCCGGGCAATGTCTCTTCGTGATATCGCACAAAAAGCCTGCGCTTACGATATGGAGGCGGAGTTTGTCGACGGAATGGACGTGCTCGCCGTTCGTGAGGCCACACTGCGGGCGGTCGAACGTGCTCGCAAAGATTTCCTGCCTACACTGTTGGAAATTCGCACTTACCGTTTCATGGGCCATTCGATGTCCGACCCCGGCAACTATCGCACGCGCGCCGAAATCGAGAAGTACCAGGAACGCGATCCGCTCAAGCTTTTCTCAGCCAGTCTGCTTGAAGAAAAGATCGTCGATCAAAAGTTGCTCGACGAGATCGATCGCAAGGTGCGTGAAGAAGTTGAAGACTCGCTGCGTTTCGCCGATGAGAGTCCCTTGCCGGATCCGGAAGAACTCTACACGGACGTTTACGCAAACCCAATCGAACCAGGCCGCAAATAAATCATGGCGACAATTACGATCCGCGAAGCACTCAATCAGGCCCTCCGAGAAGAGTTGGCCCGCGACGAAAAAGTTTTTCTCATGGGCGAGGAAGTGGCCGAGTACGACGGCGCTTACAAAGTCTCGAAGGGACTGTTCCACGAATTCGGCGGCAAGAGAGTTATCGACACGCCAATCACTGAGCTCGGCTTTACCGGACTCGGCGTGGGCGCCGCAATGGTCGGTCTGAGACCGGTCATCGAGTTCATGACTTTCAACTTTTCGATCCTGGCCACCGATCAAATCATTAACTCGGCCGCCAAGATGCTTTACATGTCCGGCGGGCAGTTCAACATTCCGATTGTATTTCGAGGGCCGGGTGGTTCGGCGTACCAGGTTTCGTCGCAGCACTCGCAGGCGCTCGAGTCGTGGTACGCGTACTTCCCCGGGTTGAAGGTGGTGATGCCTTCGACGCCTGCCGATGCGAAGGGACTTCTGAAGTCTTCGATTCGCGACGACGATCCGGTGGTTTTTATCGAACAGGAACGGATGTACGGAAACAAAGGCGAGGTGCCGGACGATCCTGATTTCACGATTCCTTTGGGCGTGGCGGATGTGAAGCGCGAAGGAAAAGACGTTACGATCGTGGCGCGCTCGTTGATGGTGCCGGTTGCGCTCAAGGCAGCGGAGCAACTCGAGCAGCAAGGTGTTTCGTGCGAGGTGATCGATCCGCGCACAATCAGGCCGCTTGATATTGGCACAATTGTCGAGTCAGTTAAGAAGACGAATCGCGTGGTGGTAGCGGAGGAGTCGCATCCGATTTGCAGCGTCGGGGCGGAGATTGCCACTGAGATCATGGAGCGCGCGTTTGACTATCTCGACGCGCCGGTGAAGCGCGTGTCGGGCGCGGACGTGCCAATGCCCTACGCAAAGAATCTCGAGGATCTTGCAATCCCCGACGTGAACAGGATTGTCGCTGCTGTCAAAGAAGTCGCATACATCGATTAAGTTCAAGGTTTTTTCACGCAAAGCGCAAAGTCAGCAAA
>DATENQ010000510.1:0-4226 GCA_035275005.1 Pyrinomonadaceae bacterium
TACTACCACGACATGGACGACGTGCGTGCGTGCTTCGCGAACTTCGTGAACAAAGTGCCGTTCTACGGTTCGTCAGTTTTGTGTCTCGACGATCCGAACGTGCAGGCAATCATCCCGCTGCTCGAGCGTCGTCGCCTGACCTACGGCTTGAGCGCGCAAGCTGATGTGTCGGCACACGGCATCCGGCACGATAGCAACTTCGGCTCGTCGTTCACCGTGTGGCGCGGTACAGACGTCATGGGCGAAATGGTTTTGCGCGTGCCGGGTGTGCACAACGTCTACAACGCGCTCGCGGCGATCGCGGTTGGATTTGAGTTGGAAGTCTCGTTCGAAAAGATCGTCGAAGGACTGCACAGCTTCTCGGGTGCTGGCCGCAGGTTCCAGCCGAAAGGCGAGGTTGATGGCGTGCTCGTGGTTGACGACTACGGACACCATCCGACGGAGATTCGCGCCACGCTCGCGGCCGCGAAGCTCGGCTCGGGTGGGAGACGCATCGTGGTGCTGTTTCAACCGCATCGTTACAGCCGGACTAACGATCTGATGCAGGAGTTTGCGCGTTCGTTCAACAACGCCGACGTCCTCTTCATCACAGACATTTACGCCGCGAGCGAGGATCCGATTGAAGGTGTGACTGCCGAAGCACTGACAGCCGCCATCAAGCGTTTCGGTCATAAGGACGTCAATTATATTGGCTCGCTCGACAACGCTGCCACGGCATTGCGCGAGACGGTGCAACCTGGCGATCTCGTGTTAACACTCGGCGCCGGTACGGTGAGTCGCGTGAGTGAGCAACTGGTGGGTTTGTTGAAAGAACAATCATTAGCCGCAGATAAACGCGGATAACGCAGATCTGCGTTTTTCTGCGGCTCAAAAATCGTGGTCGAAGAAGAGAACAAACTGGCAGAACGCGATCGAGCGGTTGAAGAGATTGCCGCACGGCTCGGAGTGCATGCGGAGCGTGGGAAACGTTTTGCCGAGTTGACGAGTTTGCGTGTGGGCGGCGCGATCGATTGGGTTATCGCGCCCGACACCGAAGAGCAAGCGGCAGCGATCGTCGACGAGTTAGACAAAGCGGGCATCGGTTGGCGGCCACTCGGCTCCGGCAGCAACGTGCTGGCTGACGATGATGATCATCACTACGTGGTTCTCAACCTGAGCAACATGAAAGGTGAAGTCCGCATCGAGGGCGAACGAGTCTCGGTCAGTGCCGGTTATTCACTGCCGCGACTCTGCGTCGACGTCGCGCGCAGCGGGCTCTCGGGAATCGAAGGCCTCGGCGGCATTCCGGGAACCATCGGCGGCGCGCTCTGGATGAATGCCGGTGCTTACGGTCACGAAATCGGAACGGTTACTGAAACTGTGCGTGTCGCGCGCGAGGGTAAGGTGGTTGATGTTCCAGGCGAGAGCATTCAGTGGAACTACCGTCACACTTCGTTTCGCGAAGGCGAGTTGTTGCTTGGCGCGACGCTGCGCCTGACACCGGACGATCCCGAGCGCATCAAGGCCCGCATGAATGACGCGAAGAGCCGGCGACTCGCGACACAGCCGCACGGGTCGCGTTCCGCAGGTTGTTTCTTCAAGAACCCACCGGCGAGCACGATCGGCACCGGTAAGATCATTGACGAAATGGGAATGAAGGGGCAGCGACGCGGCAGTGCTGTTGTTTCGCCGGTACACGCAAACTTCATTGTCACGGAAGGTGAGAACGCACGCGCCGAAGATGCGTTGGCATTGGCCGAAGAGATTCGCGAAAGAGTACGACGCGATCACGGGATTGAATTGGAGTACGAGGTTGAACTCTGGCGGGCAAATGAGCCGCAGATTAATGCGGATGAGCAGACGCAGATGAACGCGGATCAGAGTGGAAAGGAGGAGTGAACGATGCGGGAGCAGATTCTTGCGCAGAAGGTTGGGAATCGCAGTGGGATCGGTAAAGGGCGCTCCGGTGTGAGCCAACGTCCGGCGAAGCGTGGATCTAACGAGCCGATGTCGGCGCGGATTAAGTCTCTGTTGGGTTACGTCCCACTCGCGCTGCGGATCGGTGTGATCGCGATCATCGGCTTGATCGCGTTTGTCGGTTACCGCGCGGCGGCATCCGCGAGCTTCTTCCAAATCCGGAATGTCGAGACGCGTGGCGCGTCGCGCGCTTCGGTTGATGATATCAAGACCGTCGTGCGTCGTGATGTGAGTGAAACCGGAGTTTGGCGAGCTGACCTCGAGCAGCTTAGCAAGCATCTCGAAAAATTGCCGTGGGTGCGGACGGCGGTAGTCACTCGCGTGTTGCCCGACGGCATTCGCGTCCGAATCACGGAACGCGAGCCGAAAGCGGTAGTGCGAACTTCCGCGGGGCGATTCATCTGGGTTGACGACGATGCCGTGTATCTCGGCGAAATGGCTCCGACCGATCAGATGCCTGCGTTCTTCCTGCGCGGTTGGAATGAAGATGATTCAGCCGCGGCGCAAACTGAGAATCGCGAGCGTGTCGGCAAGTTTCTCGAGCTGCAACGCGATTGGAGCGCGCAGGGAGTCTCGGAGCGTGTGAGCGAAGTTAACCTGCTCGACCTGCGCGACGTACGTGTGCAACTTGCAGGAGATGATTCGCAGATCGAAGTTCGACTCGGCTCACAGGAGCAGAGCACGAGACTCGGCAAGGCACTGACGGTTCTTGATGCTCAGCGCCAGACAGCGCGCGGGCCACTCATCAGTTACATAGATCTCACACAGGGTAAACGAGCGATCGTTGGGTTGGTCACAGGAAACCACACTATTGCTGAAGGGAAGAATGAATAATCCACAGATTACACAGATCAAATAAATCATCTGTGTAATCAGTGGATAAGATCCCGACATGGCTAAGCGCACACAACACACGATCGGTCTCGACATCGGGACGAGCAAGGTGACGTGTATCGCTGGTGAACCTGGTGAAGGCGGACTGCTTGAAGTCGTTGGCATCGGAGAAGCCGAAGCGCGCGGTCTCCGCAAAGGAGTCATCGTCAACCCCGACGCCGCGGTCGACGCGATCAAGAAAGCCGTCGAAGACGCTGAGCGCATGAGTGGACTCGAAGCGGAAGAGGTAACGATTAACCTGGCCGGCTCGCACATACTCGGATTCAACGGTCAGGCGATCGTCGCTGTCTCCGGTCGCGACCGCGAGATCGTTACGGAAGACGTGCGGCGCGC
Organism: Pyrinomonadaceae bacterium; assembly: GCA_035275005.1. GTDB lineage: Bacteria > Acidobacteriota > Blastocatellia > Pyrinomonadales > Pyrinomonadaceae > PSRF01. The sequence continues at coordinate 3,184 of DATENQ010000510.1, forward strand.
CATCGATTCAGCGTGCGCGATTCAACTTCCAGCCGGGCGCGAGATCGTCGATCGACTGCCACAGGAGTTCATCGTCGACGACCAGGACGGCATCAACGATCCGGTGGGAATGATCGGCGCGCGCCTCGCAGTGAAGGTCCACATCGTTACCAGTCCCGTCACTGCTCGGCAGAACGCAATCAACGCCGTGAACCGCGCCGGACTAGTCGTCGCCGACATGGTTCTTGAACAATTGGCAGCCGCTGAGGCGTCGCTAACTGAAGATGACAAAGAGTTTGGAGCCGCCCTCGTCGACGTGGGCGCGGAAACGACGGGCCTGATTATTTACCAGCGCGGTGCGGTGCAGCACACTGCGGTCTTCCCGCTCGGCGGCTCGCATTTTACGAACGACATCGCCTTCGGACTGCGCACGCCGATTCCGGAAGCGGAAAAGATCAAGCGAACTGTCGGCTGCGCTTGCAGCAGTTCTTTGAGTGAGATGGAACGTGGCGAGCTCGTCGACGTGCCTTCGGTCGGTGGTCGCCCACCACGCCAACTCTCGCGACAGATCCTTTGTGACATTCTTCAGCCTCGCGCCGAGGAAGTGTTGATGCATGTCGCAGACGAGATCAAAGACGCAGGTTGGGAGCGACAACTCTCGAGTGGCGTCGTGCTGACCGGTGGCGGTGCATTGCTTCACGGTATGACTGAGATCGCGGAACAGGTTTTTGATGCGCCAGTGCGTATCGGCTATCCCGAACGAGATCGCTTCGGCGGCCTGGTTGAAGATATTCAGACGCCTGCATGGACTGCCGCGGCAGGTCTGGCGCTGCTCGCGCATCGCACACAGGCAGCTGAGATTCGCACCGGAGTGAGCAGGCGTGGATCGACAGGCAAACTTACACACTTTGTGTCACGTTTTAGAAATAGATTCGGTAGTATTTTCTGACAAGTTGTTGTATGCTTGCGCCCCGGTTGCACAAGATATTGTCCGCAAGATATCGATGCCGATGGCTCAAGAAACCCAACATAGAAGGAAGCGGCCTTGGAAGCCATCCCGTTTT
>DATENQ010000511.1:0-10647 GCA_035275005.1 Pyrinomonadaceae bacterium
GATATCGAAGGCCGAGGCGCGTAACCGACGTAACTGCTGGCGCGGTGCCCGCAGCGTCTCCCCAGACATCAGCCCGCGCCTCAATGCCTTCGTGTCGACTTCGATGAGGCGATCCAGAAGCGGGTTGTCTTTCAAAATTTCAGATGATCGATGTTCGACGACCCATGAGATCTCGGCTTGAGGCATCGCCGCGCGCAAAGCGGCGAGGGCGGGTAAAGTGTGAACTATATCGCCAATACTGCCGAGTTTTACAATCAGAATTCTCATGTACCGCCAAAATAGACAAATTTCAGTTTCGCTTCGGCCCGTTTTTCCCCATTCCGAAACTTCGTCAGTGTGCCTTCGAGGACGGGAGTTTCGTCGTCGAGGATTCCGGAGGAATAGACTCCGCCTTTCAGAAACCTTCCGGAGAAACTATAAGAGACACCTTTGACCGCCACCGTTGTAAAAGTAAAGTTGTTCTGCTTTACGTTGAGAGTCTTGAAACGGAAAGTAGTGCCGTTAATTAATCGCAATCCGGCGGAAGGGAGGTGTCGCACTTTCCTGGCGTTCAAATCAATGCCACCAAAATCCGAGAATTCGGTTGGCGGTGGTGTTGATTCGTGCAGCCAGAATGATCCGTCAGGGTCGAAGCGCGCCGCTTTCTTTTGCGTGAGACCTGGAGAGCATAGGGATAACAGGACTAGCAAAGCGCAGAGAATTTTCCCGCAAAGGTGCAAAGGCGCAAAGCGGGTTCTGCGTTGCGTGACTCCACTTTGCGCCTTTGCGTCTTTGCGGGAAAATTTCTTAACCATTCAAACCTCCTAAGCGGGAGATGATTTCTGACGTCGAATGATCTTTTGGATCGCCAACGATTGCCACCTGACCGCCGTAAGATCGTACCACGTTGCGTTCGGGCACGGTGTCGGTCGTGTAGTCTGTGCCTTTGGCGTGAACGTCCGGCTTGAGAGTCAGCAAGAGTTGTTCGACCGTCGGTTCGTTGAAGATCGTGACGTAGGTGACTGATTCCAGCGCCGCCAGGATTTCCGCACGTTCTTCCGCAGGCAACACCGGCCTGCCGGGACCTTTCTGAACGGCGACTTGTTCATCGGAATTGATGCCGACGATCAAAACGTCGCCGAGTTCTCTGGCGCCTGCGAGATAGCGGACGTGTCCGACGTGAAGCACGTCGAAACATCCGTTGGCCAGGACGATTCGCGCGCCGTTCTCTCGGGCGGTGACCACTCGCTCCACCAATTCTTCGCGGGTTAAGACGATTGATTGCATCTCTACGACTGTAGGATCGAGTGCTCCAGTTCGTTCTGGGTCACGGTCGCAGTGCCTCTTTTCATCACGACGAGTCCGCCGGCATAGTTTGCCAACCGAGCCGCGTCTGCAAACGAAGCCCCGCCGGAAAGTGCAAGTGCAAACGTCGCAATTACCGTGTCGCCCGCGCCGGTAACGTCCACCGCTTGTTGCGCGCCGACGGCCGGAATATGCAGCGGCGCTGCATTGTCTTCCAATAACATCATTCCCTGCGGACCGCGGGTGACAAGCAGCGCGTGGTGGCCGAGTCGTTGTTTCAACTCCTTCGCCGCGGTTTCCAATTGTTCCGCGGAAGAAATCGGCGCGCCGGCGAGATTCTCGACTTCGTCCTGGTTCGGAGTCGCCGCCGTGAATCCCGTGAACTCCGAAAGACGGAAACGCGAATCGACCAGCACCGGAATCTTTGCGGCGACTTGCCGGATCGTTTCAATCACCCGCGGGTTGACGACGCCGTAGTTGTAATCAGAAATCACGATCGCGTTGGCTTTATTAATACTGTGTTCCAACTTCCTAACGAGCGCGTCGAGCAGTTCGACGTCGCCGAGCGCTGGGCCTTCGTAGTCGATTCTGATCACCTGTTGTTTGTTGGAGTGAGAATGACCGGCGAGAATCCGCACTTTCGTTGTGGTCTGAATTTTCTCTGAAGCGATGACGCCGTCGACATTCACTCCAGCGACTTCGAGTTTTGCGCGCAGTTCGTTTCCGGCTTCGTCGGCGCCGGTCACCGAGACGAGGGAGACTTGAGCTCCGAGCGCCGCCATATTCCTCGCACAGTTTGCGGCGCCGCCTGGCAGCGTTTCGGTCTGTTGATGTTGCAAAATAAAAACCGGAGCTTCACGCGAGACTCTGCTGATCGAACCGTGCAGAAAACGATCGGCAATCGCGTCGCCGAGGATCACGATTCTCTGATCGGCGAAACGACGGAGGATGTTAACCAATCGATCTTTACTCATCTCTTTGGCGCGCGACGATCATCTTTACGGCTTCGAGCAGGTTCTCGCAAACGATATCGGGCTGGTGTTTCCAGGAGTTGCGCTGGTATTCCCATTCGCCCCTGCCGTAGCCACTTAAAAGAAATGCCGAACGAAGTCCGGCGTTACGTGCCAGCTCAATGTCGCTGTAGCGATCGCCAACCATCCAGCTCGCGCCAAGATCGATCTCGAAGTCCTTTGCGGCACGATCGATCAACCCGGGTTTCGGTTTGCGGCAGTCACAGTCAATCCGGTACGGCGGCTCGCCGACTGAAGGATGATGCGCGCAATAATAAATGGCGTCGAGTTGCGCGTCTTCCAGATCGCGCTTCAGTTGATCGTGAACATTGACGATCAGCTCCTCCGAAAAGTATCCGCGCGCCACGCCTGCCTGGTTCGTAATCAGGATCGCCAGCCAATCATTGTTGTTCAGGATCCGGATGGCTTCCGACGAGTACGGAAACAGACGAAACCGCGACGGATGATTAACATATCCAACTTCCTCGGAAATCGTTCCGTCGCGATCGATGAAAACTGCCGGCCTCTTCATAAACTAAGCGACAGAGTCGCACAAACTCCTCACTGTTTTTGCAAAACTGCCGCGTTTGAGTAACGCATGCGAACGCTCGAATACTTCATCCACCGTGATCGCCGTCATGCAACGATGATCGATCGGACAGTCGCGCAACATGCACGGCGCGCATTCCGGCGCGTGTCGCAGAATCTCTGCCTCTGGCGAAAAAGGACGCGTAGTCAACGGATTAGTTGGACCAAAAATGACGATCGTCGGACGTCCAAGTGCGGCGCCGATGTGAGCGGGGCCAGTGTCGTTAGTAACGATCAGATCCGCTCGACCCAGTACCGCCGTCACCTGATCGAGATTCGTCTTGCCAGTAAGCACGACAGGCTGCTGCCTCATGCGACGCGTCACTTCTTCAGAAACATCGACCTCATCCTTCGATCCGACAAGCACCACACGGCGCCGATTCTCAATCAGCCGATCCGCCAAATCCGCGTAGGCCTCTGCCGGCCATCTTTTAGCACGGCTATTGATCGATCCAGGACAAATCGCGACCAGCGCATCATCCTCCGACACGCCATACGCCCGCAGCAGATCAGCCGCTTCGACTCTCCTCGCTTCTGAGATATGAATGCTTGCGTCCGGCTCACTCTCACAGATTGCGCTCCGACCAAACAACATCTGCTCCAGCGCCGTCACTAAATATAAATAGTAAAAAACCTCATGCCGCGACGAGCGCCAGTCAGGCAATGCGAGCGGCTGCGTCAACAGCGCTTGTCTCGCTTCAGTTGCATAACCGAGCCGCATCGGCACGCTCGCGAGAAAAGGAATCAGCGCCGCCTCAAAAGCATTCTGAAACAGCAACGCAAGATCGAACTTTCTTCGCTTCCACTCCCGTACCTGCGGGAAAACAGAAAGCGCTCCCTTTCTGTCGTAGACGAGTATATCGTCGATGAAATCTGCTTCGGCGAAGATTCCTTTCGTGCCCGGACGAATCGCGAGCGTGATATTTGCATCGGGCAACACGCGCCTGAGAGCACGCAGCGCAGGTATCGTCATGACGGAGTCGCCGACCCAGTTCGTGCCCCGGACGACGACGCGTTTAATACTTTCAGCCTGCAAACTACTCATCTCTACAGAATCACTTGCAGCCCTTCTTCAAGACCGATCTGCGGCTGCCAACCCAATTCGTCGCTGATGCGCAATATGTTAGACACGTAACGCAACGGTACCGGCGCGGGCATCGTCGGATCTTCCTGGATTATGGGCTCGATATCGATCATCGCGCCGACCTTTTTTAAGAGGTCGCGCACGCTTATGGCATTCTGTCGCCCGCCGCCTACGTTATAAACTCGAAACTGAACGTCGGATTTGATGAATGCCTGGCACGCCCTCGAGAAGTCGTCGACATACAAAATGTCGCGCACCGGATCGACTCCCTCCGGCAGTCGAATCGGCACGCGGTGTTTGATCGATTCTACGTAGTGCGTGATCACGCCGGGTTCGTTATCAAGGGAAGGTCGCGCGAAGACGGTTGAGAGCCGAAAGATCGCGGCACGAACATTGTTTCTACGGGCGTAGTACTCGACGTAGCGTTCGCCAATCAGCTTGGACCACTCGAACGCTGACTGCCCGCAGTACTCTGTGCTCGTATTCTCGTCGACTATCTCCATGCCCTCAGCGTTACTGCCGTAAACATCCTTTGTCGACGCATAGATAAACACCGAACCCGGTTTCATGTGTCGAATGACGTTCGCCGTTCCCTCGGCATTCGTCCGAAAACAGTCAGGCGCGCCTTCGGGACTTTTATCGAAGTGTGCGGCGAGATGAATGACCGCGTCATAGATTGCTGTTTTAGCAGCAACTGACGGGTCAAGAATGTCGAAAAATGAACGGCGGGAGAAACTATCGGCTGAGAAAAACTGTCGTAAGTACGTACCTAAATATCCGCTGCCACCGGTTACCAGAGTGTTCATTTAGCCAGCCTCGATTGCCCTTTCCTTCACCACGCGCCCGCGCGCGATTGTGTTCAGCCGCGATAAAGAATCGGAATTGCCGATTGCGATCAACATGTCGCCGCCCTCGATCTTTGTCTCGCCGCTCGGATTGAAAATTATCTCTCCATCGTCACGCCTAATACTTACTATCACGATGTTCAATTCAGATCTAATGACCGTCTCACTCAGTTTACGCCCGACGAGCGAAGAGAGAGGATCCACTTCGAGCTGCTCAAAGCCGAGCTCGAGGTGATTCGCAGTGACGGAATCGAGAAAGTCGCCCACTGCGGGTTTCGTCAACGCCATCGCCATGCGATGTCCGCCGATGATCGTCGGTGCGACAACACGATTCGCTCCTGCTCTGATCAGTTTACTTTCAGCTTGCTCTTCCGCGGCCCGGGCGACGATGTGAATGCGTGGGTTCAAATCGCGAGCAGTCAGGACGACGTAGACATTGTCAGCGTCGTCAGGAAGACACGTGGCGAGACCACTCGCGTGTTGTACGCCCGCTTCGATCAGGCTTTCCTCGATTGTGGCATCTCTCATGAGCGTAGGGATGCCGAGGTCCATCAGTGCCTCGACCTTTCTCTGGTCGCTCTCGATGACCACGAAAACGCCGTCTACAGCGCGCAGGCTGCGGATCAAATGTGAACCGACTCGGCCCGCGCCGCAGATAATAAAATGATCCCGCAGTTTGCTCATTTTTCGTGAATGGCCATATCGTGCGAACAGCTCAGAGTGAACAATCGACTGCACTGTACTCGTCAAAGCATAAAGAACGACGCCCACGCCCAACATCATGAAAAAGGTCGCGAACAGGCGGCCTATCGCTGTGCGCGGCGTCAAATCGCCAAAGCCAACGGTGGTGACCGTCTGGACGGTGACGTAAAGACTATCAAGTATAGACCAGCCTTCCAGCAGGTGAAACACGACCGTTCCCAGCAAAAGGGCAAGTAGAACCGCCATCATGACGATTCGGATTCGTGCCCGACTGGGGAGAAGGAAACGCGGAAGGGGTGATAGACTCATACATGCAGAGCGGCATCAAAGTCGCCTAGCGAGGGCAGCCACGTTAGCGAAAGCGGCCAGCACTGTCAAACTAAAGCCAAACTGAACGTCGACAGAACCGCGGCGAGAATGTTACGTAATAAGTTCAGTGTTTAGAGTTCAAGCTTTAGCTTGCTGCTGAACTCTGAACTTTAAATTTATGCCAGTACGCTATCCACCAGAAAATCAAAATCCCCGAACAAGAAATCGTGATCCTCGCAAGCCACGCGTGGTGTCTTACGTCGAAACGGGTCCGGGCTTTTTTCGCAGGGTGATGCGCCGGCTGTTCAGCGCGACGGTCATCATTCCCCTGGTTTTCATCAGCGCGATTGTACTGGGGATCCTGATCTATTACTGGACTGTTTTCTCGGGCCGCATCGACAACCTGCTGGCAGGCGAAGTTTACACGCGAACTGCCGGCATCTATGCGGCCCCAAAGCAACTGCGAGTCAACGAGTCGATCTCGGAAGCCGACGTGATCGCGTTTTTGAAACGTGCCGGTTACGTTGAGAAGAATCAACAGGCAGACACCGGACGCGGTCGTTATGCGGTGAACGGAGCGACGCTCGATATTGAGCCGAGTAGCGCTTCGAGTGTCGACGGCGCGAAGCAGTTTCAGAGCGTCAGAGTGCAGTTTAACGGTTCGGGCAAGGCGATCAGCGGGCTCACGGATCTTGAAGGCCGCGGCGCGTTGGAACGCGTTTGGCTCGAGCCCGAATTGATTAGCTCTGTCACCGGCACCGAGCGCGCCAAACGCAAAGTGATCGGTTTTGGCGATCTGCCGCCGCATCTGGTGAAGGCGATCACGGTCACGGAAGATCGCTCGTTCTTCGAACATTACGGCGTAAACGTTCGCGGTATCATTCGCGCTTTTGTGCGGCGCGTCGATTCCGATCCCAACTCACCGATTGCGCGACAAGGCGGCTCCAGCATCACGCAACAACTGGTCAAGAATCTTCTGCTTTCACCGGAACAGACGTGGCGGCGCAAGGTCAGTGAAGCGTACATGTCGATCATTCTCGAGACACGGCTGCGTAAAGAAAAGATTTTTGAGCTGTACTGTAACCAGGTGTACATGGGCCAGCAGGCAGGGTTTTCGATCAATGGCTTTGGCGAGGCTGCGAGTGCTTACTTCAACAAGGACGTCACGAATCTTACCCTCGCGGAGTCAGCATTCCTTGCCGGTTTGATTCGCAGTCCTAATCGTTATAACCCGTACACGAAGATCGATACTGCCACGGCGCGTCGGAATCAGGTGCTCGACTCGATGGCCGAAGCGGGCGCGATCACGCAGGACGAAGCGAATACAGCGAAGGCGACGCCGCTTCACGTTGTTCCATCACGAGGCCGGATCGACGTTTCAGACGCGCCTTACTTCGCTGATTATGTGCAGAACCAGCTTGGCGACATGATCGCGGGCCAGGGCGCGGCGGAACACCTGCGCATTTACACCACGATCGACATGGATCTCCAGCGCGCCGCGTACGCTGCGTTGACTAAGCAGATGACGGCGCTCGACAAGATCCAGTCGAAACGTTTTGAACCCGGGACGTTGCAGGCGGCGCTCGTGGCGATGAATGCGAAGACCGGCGAGATCGTCGCGATGGTTGGCGGTCGTGATTACTCGAAGAGCCAGTTGAATCGCGCCACCGATGCGTTCCGGCAACCCGGTTCAGTCTTCAAACCCTTTGTCTACGCGACGGCATTGAACACGGCTTACGATCCGGTTCCGCGTGTGATCACGCCGGCGACGACTTACATGGACGAGCCGAAGACATTCACGTTTGATAACCAGGAATACTCACCGGGAAACTTTGGCGAGAGTTACAGTAACGCGCCGGTAACGTTGCGCGATGGTTTGGTCAATAGTCTCAACGTCGTAACGGTTGAAGTGGCGATGGAAGTGACGATTGGACGTGTGATGAATCTCGCCGCGAAGGCCGGACTGCCAAAACCGCCGCGCTCGTATCCGGCGATGGCGCTCGGCACGAGTGAAGCAACGCCGCTTCAGATCGCGTCTGCGTACACGGCGTTTGCGAACCTCGGAACGCGGGTTACTCCGATCGCGATCAATCGCATCACGACGGGCAATGGAGTCACGGTCGCTGCTCCGACGGCACAGAAGAATGAAGTGCTGCGTCCGGAAGTTGCCTATGTGATGACATCGTTTATGAAGGACGTTGTGAATCGCGGAACTGCGGCGAAGGTGCGTGCGCGTGGATTGAAGATGCCGCTGGCCGGAAAGACTGGTACGTCGCGAGATGGCTGGTTCGCGGGTTTCACGCCGAATCTCGTGTGTGCTGTGTGGGTTGGTTTTGATGATGGTTCGCAACTGGGTTTGACAGGCGCGAATTCCGCTTTGCCGATCTGGGCTGACTTCATGCAAGTTGCGTTGGCGGAGCATCCCGACTGGGAAGGGGATTGGGAGATGCCCGCGGGCATCGAACAAGTCGAGATCAATCCGACGACGGGCAAGCTAAGCGCTCCCGAAGACACCGTGCACCGTGTCGAGCTTTTTATCAAGGGCACTGGTCCAAACGACGTTTCGGATGAGCCTGCGGAAGAAGAGACGCCACCTGAACTGCCTGAGCCATCGCCGCCAACAATGCAGCCATACCTTGAACCGCCAATACCAACTGCGTCGCCGTCACCGTCCCCACGCCGCGCGCCCGCGTTGCCTGAAAGCCGACTCGAAGGAACGATCACCTTGGATATCGATCCACAGACCGGATTGATCGCCGTTGAGTCGTGTCCGATCATTCGCACAAAGACCTTCGCGCTGGGCACCGAGCCCAAGAAATACTGCGGCCCTGAATATCACCGCCGCAAAACAATCGAGCCGGCAGACAGACCACGCGTCGTAGGCACACCCCAACCTCGTTAGGACAATTGGGCCAGCGCGGAGTTGAGGGTTTCGATGGCGAGTGCGGCGGCGTGATGTTTTCGCGAGGGCAGGCCGCCGATTGCGTTTAGTAGATCACTGCGGGTTAATTGTTTTGCTTCTTCAGTCGTTTTTCCGCTGATCAATTCAGTCAAAACCGATCCGCAAACGAGTGTCGGCGGACAGCCGTAAGCCATGTACCTCACCGTCTCGATGCGATCGTTTTTGACGATCAATGAGAGGCGCAGCCGGTCGCCGCAAACGGGGTTCTTCTCGTCGGCAACGGCGTTGGCGTCCGGAAGCTCGCCTGCGTTGCGTGGATGAGCAAGATGATCTTTGAATTGAGCGGAGTACGACAAGTATTAGTGGCTAACAAGCGTCAAGGGAGACAAAGCCCGTAATCTTTCAACCGCGCGCACCAGCACGTCAACAGCATAATCAACATCAGCATCAGTGTTATCTTTCCCGAAACTGAACCGAATCGAACCGCGCGCGAGCTCGTCATTAACACCAAGAGCACGGATCACCGGCGACGGCTCGAGTGTTCCCGACGAACATGCCGAACCGGTCGACACGGCAACGCCCTCCAAATCGAGATTGATCAACAATCCTTCGCCTTCAATAAAACGAAACGAAATGTTCGACAGGTGGCCCAACCGCTGCTCGCGATCACCATTCATCACGACTTCGCTGATGCGTTTGCGCACTTCAGTCTCAAACTTGTCGCGCAACGAGTGGTCATGACGCGCACGCTCGTCCAACTCCTCGCGTGCCAGTTTCGCCGCTTCGCCGAAAGCAACGATACCGGGCACGTTCTCAGTTCCTGCGCGACGTTCGCGCTCCTGATGCCCGCCGATATTCTGCCCATGCAGTCGCACGCCACGTCGCACGTAAAGCGCGCCGACGCCTTTCGGCGCATACAACTTGTGTCCAGACATGGTCAATAAATCACAGCCAAGCTCGTCAACATTCAGCGACAACCGCCCCGCAGCCTGTACGGCATCAGTATGCAGCCAGAGATGCCTGTGACCCGCAGCTCGTCTTTCACGAACAAGTGCCCCAATCTCGCGCACGGGTTGAATAGTCCCGATTTCGTTATTGGCCAGCATGATCGTGATCAGCACTGTATCCGGCCGCACTGCTTCAGCGACATCTTCGATCCTGACCAGACCATTCTCGTAAACCGGCAGGCGCGTAACTTCCCAACCTTGCTTCTCCAGTTGCGCACAAACCCCAGCCACCGACGGATGCTCGATCGCCGACGTAATCACGTGCCGGCCGTGCGCGCTCGCAGCCCCGCACAAACCACGAATCGCAAGGTTGTTTGCCTCCGTACCACCCGACGTAAAAACGATCTCATTCTGCCTGGCGCCAACGAGCGCAGCGACTTCACGCCGCGCGCGATCGATCGCCGCGCGTGCTTGTTGCCCAAACCCGTGGACACTGGATGCATTACCAAACGTCTCGGTAACCGCACGGGCCATCGCGGCCGCAACGCGCGGATCCACAGGCGTTGTAGCACTGTTATCCAGGTAAACTCGGCGTCCTCGCACGAAAATCAACCAACCTCCTGCGCCGAATGTGGCATCTGAACGCCAGTTTGCCACAAAGAGCCGCAAAAGGCACAAAATGAAGGCTTTTGTGGTATCTTTCGGTCGCTACGAGATTGGCTCTCCCAGGACGCTACGGCCGTCCCGGTCGTGATTCTTTGGAAGGACAAAATATGAATTACTTTAAGCTTCCCCTGGTGGTTTTATTGAGCATCTGCGTCAGCGGCTTGCTGGCCATCGTTCCGGCCGCGGCACAGGGCAGCACCGCGCTCGAACGCGGCTATCGCACCGGTTATTCAGACGGTTACACAGCCGGATATCGAGACATCGCGCAACAGGCAGCGCGTGACTATAAGAATAAAGAGGATTATCAACG
>DATENQ010000512.1:0-8495 GCA_035275005.1 Pyrinomonadaceae bacterium
CTTAGAAGTCGAGAAAAGATTTCAGCGCAAAGGCACAAAAGAAGACGCCAAGCCGCAAAAGCGCGCGTACTCGGCTGGCTCTACCAAGAATTCTACGGCCGCCCATATGCACCGTAAGGTTTCACGCAAAGGCGCAAAGACTGCAAAGTAGGAGGGCTTTTCTTTGCTCCTTTGCGAGATCTTGGCGGCTTTGCGTGAAAATCCATGTTAAAACTCGTTGACACTCTCGCAGCGGCTCGACCATAATACCCAAGCTCCGAGCGACTGCGCTCGAACCCCGACGACCTGCCGTCGATTGTACCGCCAGAACCTAAAAATGCTCGAAAAACTCGGACGAATCCGTCTCCTTTACATAGTCCTGGGAGTCCTGCTGCTAGTGGGCTTATTGCCCCTTACCTTCGCCGGCTTCCTGCTCTCCGGGCGCACCGCCGACGAGTTACGCTCCATCGAAGGCCGCTACCAGGCCCAACTCGTGCAGGACAAAGCGCGACAAATCGAGCTCTACGGCCAGCGCTACCGCGACGTGGTCACTGGTCTCGCCCGTGCTTTTGAGATCTCCGGCGGAATCCAGAACGACGCCGGCTACGATCAACGCCTGCAGAAAACTCTACAGGAAGACCCGAACCTAATCGCCCTCGCGCTCTGGCCAGTCGACGGCACGCTGCACCGCGCCTTCCAACCCGAGGTGATCCAGCTGGAGGAAGTCGACGCGCGCGTGAGCGAAGTCCTTGCTCACATGAATGGCCGTGGCGTGGTTGTGAGCCGGCCACAAATCATCCGTTCCGCACAGGAGATGGCGCTCACCATCGCCGAACCTGTACTCGGTGGCCCCAACAATCAGGACGTCGTCGCTGCGGTTGTCGCGATAGTTTCATTTCAGGAAGTCTTTCACGCCGTACAGCAACCGACTTCGAAAAGTGAGCGGGAACTGCTGAACGCCGGACTGCCGGTTGTCTTCGTTGTGGACCAGAATGGCCGCGCCGTAGCACATCCCGAACCCAGCGTCGCGTTTTCAGAAAAGCCGATGACGGATCTGAAGGTGGTACAGGACTGGCAGGAGTCGGGCGCGCAGGTCCAGTCTGCGTTGGCGCCGTTTTCAGCCACTCGCGATGGCCGCACCGTCGAGATGCTCGGTTCCTACGCCACCGCCGAACTCGACAAGAATTCACGTTTAGGCGTGATCGCTATTCAGGACGAAGCGGCTGCGCTGGCTTCCGTGTCCGACATGCGCTGGCAAATACTGTGGATCAGTTTGATCGCGGCGTTGCTGACAATCCTTTTCGGTATCTTCTTCGCGAAGAAGCTGACGAATCCAGTGCAAGCGCTCGCGGGCGGCGCGCACCGCATCGCATCGGGCGACTTCTCCAAACGGATCGAAGTCACGAGCCGCACCGAGCTCGGCGATCTCGGCAATTCGTTCAACATCATGACCGATCAGATCGAGCGTTTTATCGGCGACTTGCAACGGTCGGCGCAGGAGAATCGCGAACTGTTTATCGGTACAGTCAAAGGCCTCGCGGCGGCGATCGACGGTAAAGATCCGTACACGCGTGGTCACTCCGAACGCGTCTCACGTTTCTCGATGGCGATTGCGCAACGTCTCGGTCTCGACGACGAAGAGATCGAGAAGATAAGAATCAGCGCGTTACTGCACGACGTTGGCAAGATTGCGATCGACGACAACATTCTCAAGAAGCCCGCGGCGCTCACGGATGAAGAGTACGAGATCATGAAGGGCCACCCGCAGAAGGGCTACAAGATCATGTCGCAGATTCCCGCGATGAAGGAGTTTCTGGCGGGAATGTACATGCATCACGAGATGGTCAACGGCATGGGTTATCCGCAGGGCCTGAAGGGCGACGAGATACCGCTGATGGGCAAGATTGTGTCGGTCGCCGATACCTTCGACGCGATGACCACCGATCGCCCGTATCAAAAAGCAATGAAGTTTGAAGACGCACTGGCCCGCATTGAAAGCTTTGTCGGTACCCGCTACGACCCCGCCGTCGTGGCCGCGCTCTCCGAGGCGTGCAAAGAAGGCCAGATCAAACCCGGACAAGTCAAACTAAGAAAGCCTACCAAACCCGTGGCGACTCCACAGATGGCGCCTATTACACCGGTTAATAATTCTTTATCCGTGTGATCTGTGTAATCCGTGGCTAATATGCTTATAATCGCCTCACATGGGACTTTTTTGGAGAAGAAAAAAGGATGATTTTGTCTCCCTGCGTTTAAATGAGCCTGCTGAAGCCAGACCGGAAACGCCGGCGCCGCCACCACCCCCAGTCGAGACACCACCTGCCGAACCGATAAAAGCCGAACCGCCACGCGAAACAGTAAAAGAAGAGCCGGTTCCATCGCGATCTCCGTTCCAGACTTCCGTCCTGGGACTGAATCTCTCGATGGAGGAACTCCAGGCGCAGGAAGCTGCGCTCGAACAGGAGTTCTCGACGCGGTTCCGTCGTGCGGTTTCTGCTACGCGTGAATCGCTATCAGAAAAGCTCGACACGGTCTTCGCGGGACGCAAACAGATTGATGACGAGTTGTTGGACCAGCTCGAGGAAGTGCTGATCGCGGCTGACATCGGCGTACAGACGACGCTCGAGATTCTCGAGACCGTGCGCCGTGGCGTCGCGCGAAAACAGATCAACGATCTCGACGCGCTTAAGCTGGCGATCAAAACCGAGCTGCTGAATATTCTTCAGGCTTCTGAACGCCAGGGAGTCGCTTCGGAGTCGACTGTTCCGGAAGGCATCGCGCCTTACGTGATGATGATCGTGGGTGTTAACGGTGTGGGGAAAACGACTACGATCGGAAAGCTCGCACAGCGGATCAAGGCTGAAGGCAATGACGTGCTAATCTGCGCGGCGGATACTTTTCGCGCGGCCGCATCGGACCAACTCGCGATCTGGGCGCAACGCACGGGCGTGCCGTTGATCCAGCAGAAGCAGGGAACTGATCCAGCGGCGGTGCTTTTCGATTCGCTCAAGGCGGCGAAAGCGCGTGGTTCAGAAGTGCTTATCGTCGACACGGCGGGACGACTGCACACCAAGTCGAACCTAATGGCTGAGCTTGAGAAGATGAAACGCGTCGCGTCGCGCGAAGTTGAGGGCGCGCCCCACGAGACGTTGCTCGTCGTCGACGCGGTGACGGGTCAGAACGGTCTCGAACAGGCGCGACAGTTTTTGAAAGTCGCAGGCGTGACGGGAATCGTTTTGACGAAGCTTGACGGCACTGCGAAAGGCGGGATTGCAGTCGCGATCGCGAGAGAGTTGAACCTGCCGATCCGCTATGCTGGGATTGGCGAGAAGGTGGATGATTTGGTCGTCTTCGATCCGCAGCAGTACGTGAACAGCTTGTTCGGGAATTAGATTTCGCGCAAAGCCGCAAAGGAAACGCCAGGCCGCCAAGCTTAATCTTTGCGTCCTTTGCGCCTTTGCGTGAAACCAATCTATCGAATGCAAACGACAACCAGTGTAACTGAACCCACCGTCTCCTGGACCGACACGGATCGCCGCATGATGGCTCGTGCGCTTGAACTGGCGGCCAAGGGTGTCGGGCAGGTGAGTCCTGGACCACTGGTTGGTTGTGTGATTGTTAATCCGGCCGGCGAAGTTGTCGGCGAAGGCTACTACCTTTTCGAAGCAATCAAGCATGCCGAGACTATCGCGCTCGATGTCGCCGGTGAAAAAGCTCGCGGCGCCACCGCTTACGTTTCACTCGAACCCCACGCACATCACGGCCGCACCTCGCCGTGCACCGACGCGTTGATCGCCGCGGGCATCAAGCGAGTCGTGGCGCCGATCGAGGATCTCAATCCGAAAGTTTCCGGCAAAGGCTTTGCGCACCTGCGCGCCGCGGGCATCACTGTTCAAACCGGATTGCTCCGTGACGAAGCAGCACAGGTGAACGAAGCATATCTTCATTACATGTCGACCGGTCTGCCGTTCGTACATTTGAAGCTCGCGGTTTCACTCGACGGAAAGATCGCGACCCGCAAGCGTGACTCGCGCTGGATCACCGGCGCGGAATCGCGCGCACGCGCGCACGAGCTGCGTCACGCGTACGATGCGATTCTGGTTGGCGCGGGAACCGCAGTGACTGACGATCCGTTGTTGATCGATCGCTCGGGCCTGGCCCGGCGGCGTCCGTTGGTTCGCGTCGTGCTTGACGATGCGCTAAGACTCTCGCCGAGCTCACAGCTAGCAACAACTACATCTCAAGCGCCCGTAATTGTCTTTGGTGGCTCTGATTCGCCCGAGTTGCGCGCCGCAGGCGTTGAGATCGTTAATGCGGGCGGCGTAGATCTGCGAGCGGTATTGCAGGAATTAGGCAAGCGTTCCTTGCAAAGTGTTTTGGTCGAAGGTGGCGCTGCGATCGCTGGAGAATTTATCGACGCCGGTCTGGTAAACAAGATCACCTTCTTCATTGCGCCAAAGATCATCGGTGGAACTGAAGCCCCGAGCGCCGTCGGTGGAAAAGGCGTGGAGCTGATGGCGGACGCCCTCGAACTCGAAAGAGTCAGCGTAGTCCAGCGCGGCAGCGACATCGAAGTCACAGGCTATCCCCGCCATGAAGGATAAAGGCGCCGAACCTTATCCCTCCAAGCGCCTGGGCCAACACTTCCTCCGTGACCAGCGCACGATTCAACGCATAATCGACGCCCTCGCACCTAAAGCCAACGAAACCATTATCGAGATAGGGCCAGGCACCGGTGCGCTAACGTCTGAGTTGGCCCAGCGCGCCGGGCGCGTTATCGCTATCGAGTTTGATAACAAACTCACGCCACTTCTGACCGAGCGCTTCGCTGGCTTGCCGAATTTCAAACTGGTGATGGCCGACGCGCTGACAACTGATTTCTGCGCCGAGATCCTTCCGGCTCGATCGGCAAGAGTGGTAGCGAATCTTCCTTACAACATCTCCACCGCCATCCTGCAAAGACTGATCTCGCAACGCCAATGTCTCGAGGAGATGGTCTTGATGCTTCAGCGCGAAGTAGTGGAGCGAGTCCTTGCGCCGGCCGGAACCACCGATCGTGGTTACATCTCAGTGCTGGTGGAAGCTTACTGTGAGTCTGAAAAACTCTTTGACGTCGCTCCGGGCGCGTTTCGACCACCGCCAAAAGTTTGGAGCAGCGTGATGCGTCTGAAAGTCAGGCCGCAGATTAACGCGGATGTCGCAGATCAGAATTTGTTGTGGGCGACGGTGAGCGCCGGTTTTGCGCAAAAGAGAAAAACGATCCTCAACAACCTTCGACATGCGTCCGGCCGCCTGCAAGAAACTCTCAAACGCAATGGCGGCGCGAGCATCGTCTTGTGCAAAGCTAATGTCGAACTACAACGTCGCGCCGAAACTCTAACCCTCGAAGAATGGTCACGCATCGTCCGCTCAATGCAATAATGCGCGTCTTCAATCCGCGTTAATCTGCGTTACGACTTTGATCCCATTCTTCGGCCGTAGTGACAACACGGGCAGCAGTTCGACCTTGTGCTCCGGATCGAGTGAAAACCGGAAACGCTGACCAATCGTCGCGAGCAGCAGCGCGATCTCCATCATCGCAAAATAGTTTCCGATACACTGCCGTGGACCAGCGCCAAAAGGGAAGTAAGCATACTTCGGTATCTGGCCTTCCGCGCTCCATCGTTCCGGCTTAAACGCGTCGGGCTCGTCGAAGTAGCGCGGGTCGCGATGCGTGACCCACTGAAATGCAAAGAGCTGCGTTCCTTTCGGCACGCGATAGCCACCAATCTCCGTATCTTCGAGCGCCTCTCTGCCAACCGCGTACGCCGGCGGATAAAGTCGCATCGCCTCTTTCGCAATCATCTCCGTGTACTTCAGCCGCGGCAGATCCGAAACGTTTGGCGCTCTCCCGCCCAACACCTCGCGCAGCTCAGCATGAAACTTTTGCTCGGCTTCCGGATTTGTCGCCAGCAGGTACCAACTCCACGACAACGACAGCGCCGTCGTTTCATGCCCCGCAAGAAACAACGTCATCACTTCGTCGCGCAACTGCACGTCGTTCATTTGACTGCCGTCTTCATCCTGCGCCTGTAGCAACATCGACAACAAATCGCCCTGGTCATAATCGCTGGCACGACGTTCGGCGATGATGCGAAACACGATGCGGTCGATCTCGCTGACGGCGCGAAAGTAACGACGGTGTCCGGGCGTCGGCAGTCGATTGTCGAGAATCCATTTCAACGTTGCCTGCGATGCGAACGGCCTTGCTATGCTCGAGAGCATTTCGCCGACATGATCCGCATCGTTCGAGACGTCGGAATTGAAGAGCGTCTTGACGACGATCTCCAGGGTCAATCGCGTCATGTCACGCGACAGGTTTCGTTGTTCACCGGACTTCCAATCGGCTATAGCTCGCTCCGCGTACTGCACCATCACGTCGCCGTAAGAGCTGATCCTTTGCCGGTGAAAAGCAGGTTGCGCGAGGCGTCGCTGGCGTCTCCAGAAGTCGCCTTCGCTGGTTACCAGGCCATTGCCAACCAGACGATGAAAGAATGGCGATCGGAGCGCCCCTGCCTTTCGGTAGCTCTTCGCGTTCGTCGTCAGTATCGACTCGATGTCGGCGGGGTTGTAAAGAAAATAGGCGTGAACGTAGAGAAACCTCGTGCGAACGACGTCTCCATAATCGCGGCAACGAGTCACAAAGCCGAGGGTGTCGCGATTGAAGTCGCGCATCACGCCCATGATCAGCGAGCCCTTCGGGCCGGATGGAATCATTCGGTGCTCTTCAGCGAGTCAGTGTAAATGCCGGGTTCGCTGTCGGGAATAATAATCGCACCGACCGTCTTTTGATAAAAACGCACCGGGCCGGCAGCGCCGACGATCGCGTAAACGTAGCCCATCTCGCGCAGCGCCCAGAGCGAAGCGAGCAGCAATGCTTTGCCGACTCCTTTTCCTTGCGCTGCTTGAATAACTCCGGTCGGGCCAAAGTACCCTCGACGCGTGCATTCATAAGCTGCAAACCCGACAAGCTTTCGTTCGATCGTCGCTATAAACACAGAGACAGGCTGGCGTGCGAAGCCAACGGAGATTTCATCAGCCCAGCTATGCGAAAAGTTTGTACTGACAAACGCGCGGACCGGCGTTAGTTCAAACGGTTGCGCTCGACGAACAGAAAACCCCTCCGAAGCGGTGTCTTCCACCTGCGGTATCTTCAACAGATTTACGAGTAGATCAGGCATTTATTTACTAGCCACAAAAAGGCACAAAAGGCACAAAAGTTGAAAATTCATTTTGTGCCTTTTGTGCCTTTTTGTGGCTGCTTCGGTTCGAGTACTCCTGATTTCACGCCCTTCTCCGAATTTTCCATGACGTGTTTGAGTCGGCGGAGCTGAGTCTCTTCTTTTTTCGCACTCATGATCCAGAAGATAGAAACCTTCCTGAGGGAAGGGGCCATCGTTTCGAAAAACTTCCAGGCTTTCTTGTTCTGCCGGAACATCTTCTCGTAAGCCAGCGAGAGTTGGCGAGGCTCGTTTTCGAACGCATAAATCCCGGTCCGCTTCGGATCGCGCCGGGCGTAAGCTTCAAGGCCCGCCGTGTGCATGCGTCCTTCTTTCTTCAACCGCTCGACGTGGTTTACGTTGACGTTGCTCCAGATGCTTCTCGGCTTTCGCGGCGTAAAACGAATCGTGTAACTCGTCTCGTCCAGATTTTTCCGCACGCCGTCGATCCAGCCGAAGCAGAGCGCCTCGTCCAGCGCTTCTGCATAAGTGATGCTCTTCTTGCCCGAAGACTTTTTGTGAAAACCGACGAGCAATTCAGACTCGCGATCGTGGTTTTGTTCGAGCCACCGGCGAAACTTTTCGGGCGAACTGAAAAAACTCGGTTTCATTTAACGTGTAGGCGCTTGTCCCGGGAGCCAGGCGGGACGAAATTTGGAATTAGCCAGCCAGCGCACCGGCTTCACCAGCGGATTCAGCGATTTCGTCATGAAAGGGAAATCGATCTTGCTGACCTCGTCACTGGGACGATGATAATCGGTGTGCAGGCCAAAACTGGAAACAGTGTGAGCTATCACGCCACGCAATGCCAGCGTGTAATTGTCGGAGCGTCGAAAGAAGTTCTGTTCCGGACGTGGATCGGCGACGAGTGCTGCGCCCTGTCGCGCCAGCTCCGGGCCGAGTGTCGATCGCTCGAAGCCGGTTAACCATAACGTGCCGGCTGGAACTTTCGGATCGGGTCTACCGAGCATTTCCAAATTTAAATCAGCAACGATCTGCGTCAGTGGTACTGGGGAATTCGCGATGAAGTATCGCGAGCCCTGACCACCGCGCTCTTCGCTTCCAAAACAAATGAAGTAGATTGTGCGTCGCGGGCGTTTGCCTGATGCGAGCACACGCGCGAGCTCCATGACGGCGACACTGCCGGAGGCGTCGTCGTCCGCGCCGTTGAAGATCTTGTCGTCGCCGGTAAGTGCTTCGTTAACGCCCAGGTGGTCCAGGTGAGCACTAATCATGATCACCTCGCCGGCGGTGCGC
>DATENQ010000513.1:0-25818 GCA_035275005.1 Pyrinomonadaceae bacterium
TCTGGCGGTAATAGGATCTGACCTGATCGACATTCTTGAGTCGTTCATCAGGCACGGGCAACTGAAACGTGAGCACGTGCTCGGGACGAATGCCGAGGTCCACTCGAGTCAAGTTCCAAAAGCCTTTGAGCGCCATCCCACCACTGGCTAACAACGTCAACGCGAGTGAGAACTCCGCAATCACGAGGAAACGAAGTGCGGTGCGCCGTGCTCCGCCACCTGTGCGTCCTCCCGACTTAAGCACTTCGTTGAGATCGAGACGCGTTGCCTGCCAGGCGGGCACAGTCCCAAACAGTAATCCGGAAACTCCCGTCAGAGCGATCGTGAAAAGCAACACCGGCACACTGATTCTGATGTCAGCTTCAGAAGGCAACATCGTGCCCACTGGAGGCATGACGATCGTCATGGCATCGAGGATCAATCCCGCAAGCAGAATCCCGAATACGCCGCCGACAATTGCCAACACCAGACTCTCAGTCAGAAACTGATTGAATATCCGGAATCTTGAGGCGCCCAACGCAGCTCTCACTGCTACTTCTCGTTGCCGCGATGTGCCGCGCGCCAGCAGCAGGTTTGCGACATTCACGCACGCAATCAACAAGAGGAAACCGACCGCACCGAGTAACAGCCAAAGATTTCTGCGGGTCGTAGGATCAACGAAATTCAGATGCAAAGGTTCAACGCTCACATCCCATTTGGAATTGCTCTGCGGAAATTCGTTTTGCAGTTGAGCAGCAATTCCGTTCATCTCCGCCTGCGCCTGATTGATCGAAACGCCGTCTTTCAAGCGGCCCATAACGAGAATGAAATGACCGTTGTGATTGGTGGTTTGTTCCGCATTGAAAGCCAGTGGCACCCATAACTGCACGGGAAGTCGATCGTACATGCCGGGAGGAAGCACGCCGACGACCGTGTACGGCTCACCATTCATGCGGATGTTTTTACCCATGATGTCACGATCCGAAGCGAAGTGACGGCTCCACAGGCGGTTGCTAAGAACCACGACGTGCTCGCGCCCCGGCTCGCCTTCTTCAGGAAGAAAGTCGCGGCCGAGAAACATCGGCAAACCTTCCATCTTGAAGAAGCCGGGTGTGCGTGGTGAGCCGTCAATCTGTTCGGGCTGCTCGCGCGTCGCGACGTTATACGAAGCGCCGGACCATGCATTCAGATCCTGGAAAGACGTGCTCCTGCGTTTCCACTCTATGTAATCGCCAGGCGACACGGCGTTTCGTTCTCCGGAAATCCTCGACCACACCATCACCAGTTGGTCGGGCTTGGGATAACGCATCGGCTCGAACACGGCATAGACCACGCTGAAGATCGCAGTCGTCGCTCCGATTCCCAACGCGAGCGTCAAGACAGCGGTGATCGTAAAACCAAGATGCTTAAACAGAGTGCGGACACTGAAGCTAATGTCCTGCCTGATGAATCCTCGCATGTTGCCTCCTCACGACTCTGAGCGGTTGGACTGTTTGAGACAACGCAGATGAATGCGAAAGATGTACGAGAACCAGTGTAAGTGTTCAATCTTTCGCAGAGCCCGATTTTACTTCAACTCGACACAAGGATTGTGCCAACTGAGCCACTCACCTGTTCCTGACGATTTCGATGTTCTGTGACGCAGATCCGTTTCGCTTGCGGGACTTGACGATCCCAATTTCGCAAACCCGAAATAATTATGTTGTCAACATTCTCGAATAAACGTGACAGTTTGGCTTGCCGAAAGTAAATTGATCAGGGCTGCGGCTCCGCCGCCTGATGTGAGTACTGTCTTGATCAAATTCAGGGTCAAGTAGTGATTGCAAATATGAACAAAGAGTATCGAGATAAGAATACGTTTCGACCGCTGGCTGACACCTGGCAGGATCTTCGTTATGCCTGTCGAACACTGTCGAGGAGCCGAAGCTTTGTGGCGATCGCAACACTCATGCTGGCGCTCGGTATTGGCGCCAACACGGCAATCTTCAGCGTCGTACTAACAGTGCTGATTCGGCCGCTGCCGTACGCTGACGCGGAGCGAGTTGTCTGGATAACTAATCGAAATCCCACACTCGGCGTCACGGGAGCCTTTCTAAATCCTGCCGATATCCTCGATTTTCGTGAGCAAAGTCAAAGCTTCGAACGTATCGCCGCGTGGGGAACGTTTCCCGTCAATCTTTATGGCGCAAAATTTCCAGAACGCGTGGAAAGCATTTATGTCACACCGAATTTCTTTCGCACACTCGGAGTACAACCTGAACTGGGAAGAGACTTCGCCGAAGTTGATGAACCCGAACATAGCGTGATCATCAGTCACGCCATCTGGCTCCGACAATTCGGCGGCGACCAAACTGTCCTCGGAAAGAAGATCACGTTCGGCTTAACCACTGACGACACTGGCGTCATAGTTGGTGTTCTTCCCCCGGAAACCAATTTCCCGGCGCGCATCGATGTCTTCACGATGACTGAGATCACACACGAAGATCTCGAACGCGGCGGCTCACACAACTGGCGCACGATTGGACGGCTCAAGCCCGGCATTCAGATCGAACAAGCGCAAGCTGAAATAAACACGTTGACGCAGCGACAGGCGGAACTCTATCCCGACACGAACAAGGGTTGGCAGGTTCAGCTTCAGCCATTACGCGAGTATCTATTCGGCAACTCAGGCGCGGCACTGCTCCTGTTGTTTGTGGCGGTCGCGATCGTGTTGGTCATCGCGTGTGCGAACGTCGCAAACCTGCAACTCGGACGCATTCACGTCAGACGTCGAGAGCTCGCATTACGACTCGCACTCGGCGCCGGCCGGTTCCGTATAGTCAGACAATTTTTGATCGAAAACATGCTGCTCTCCGTTTTAGGCGGCGCTCTAGGCGTGTTCGTCGCCGCGGCGTGTCTCTCGGTGGTGCGGACCCTGGCTCCCGATTCGATACCACGCATAACGGAATCCGCGCTGAGCGTGCCCGCTTTCTGTTTCGCTTTGGCGATATCGTTTCTAAGCACGATCATGTTTGGCTTGTTTCCCGCATTCCAGGCTTCACAGTTGCAGCTCAACGACGCGCTCAAAAACTCCAACAGTCTTGGGACCACTCCACAAAGATCAAATCGAGTTCGTCGAGCCCTGGTTGTCGGACAGATTGCATTGGCGATGATCCTGTTAACCGGCGCGGGTCTCGTCGTAAAGAGTTTCTGGCAACTGCAAGCGATAGATTCAGGAATGAAGAGTGATCACCTTGTTACGGCGGGATTGTCGTTGAGTATTGCTGATTATCCGAACAGCAGTCCGAAACGCACGCAACTCTTTCGCGACGCGCTCGAGAAGCTGAGTACGTTACCCGGTGTGACTTCGGTCGGAGCGATATCGCACTTGCCTCTCGGCGGTCGCACGATGAAGCTGCCATTTGTGATCGCAGGCGAGACGAACGCTACGAGGGCTGAAGAAAGAGTTGCCGACTACCGTGTAGTGTCGCCCTCTTTCTTTGAAACCGCCGGAGTGGAATTGAAGAACGGGCGTTTGTTCGATGAACGTGAACGGGAGAATACACCAAGGGTGTTCGTGATCAACGAAGCATTCGCTCGAACATACCTTCCGGGAAGAGATCCCGTTGGTGTTCGACTCGCCGGGGAGTCACAGTTTGTAAAAGGTGAGATTGTCGGAGTAGTAGCGAGTATCAAACATAGAAGCCTGGAACTCGATGCGGAACCTGCGCTTTACGTGTCGTACCAGCAATCTGCGACATTTCCGATCATGAACTTCCTCGTGAAGACAAAGGCAGATCCGTCGTCGTTGATCATTCCCGTCCAACAAACGTTACAGGCACTCGACTCACGCGGCGTCGTATTTAACGTTAGACCATTCGATCAGTTTGTCGCTGATGCCGTCGCGCCGCGACGCTTCAACCTGTGGCTCTTTACAGCGTTTGGATTTCTGGCGGCCTTATTGGCCGCGGCGGGAATCTACGCGACGATGAATTTTGCAGTTATGCAGCGAAACAGAGAGATAGGTATCAGAGTCGCGCTGGGTGCACAAAAGAGCGCTGTGATGAAATTGATTCTCGGAGAAGGCGCTATCCTCGTTGGCGCCGGGCTCTTGATCGGTTTTTCCGCATCCCTGGCGCTAAATCAGTTTATGAAATCTCTCTTGTTTGCGGTAAGCGCGACCGATCCGTTGATCTATTTTCTGATGGCAATGCTCGTCATCATTATCGCGCTCGTTGCATCCGGCATCCCTGCACGACGCGCAACAAAAGTCGATCCGATCCGAACCCTGCGCAGTGACTAGACTGTCAAAATAAAAATTATCCTCACCGGAAACACCTGGCCTCATCGAGTCATTAACTATTGAGCATCAGTGAAAACTACGCTCGAAAGGAGTGACTCAAATACCCTTTAGAACAACCACAACTCCGCCGTCAACCAACTCGAAGATCACTATTAACCTTGCAGGATTGCTATAGCCCTAAGCTGGCTGTCTTGCTGGCGTCCTCATAAAGGAGAAAGAAGAATTATGTCCAAAGAATTAAACAAGGGAGATTTCCGTCTCACTGTGCCGCTCGATGCCTCGGAAATCGAGGGCTTCAAGCCAGAGATGGGAGTGAAGGTGGGCTTATTGGATCGCCGCGGTGCGGTCCATTCGCAAGTAGTTAAGCTCGATGAAAAAGGAAAAGGAGCGGCAACATTTAACTTTCGTGAGCAGCCCGGCACCTTGCGTCTAATTGTCGGCCCCGAAAACGCCTCAGATGAAGAGCTCCCCGGACTGCAAACGTTGACTACTAATATTGATCCAGGACAGTGGGCATCGCGGGCCGAACTGGATCTCACCGCAATCAGAATCACACCGTATTATTGGTGGTGGTGGTTGTGGTGGTGTCGCACATTCACTATCCATGGACGAGTGCTTTGTCCTGACGGCAGTCCTGTTCCAGGCGCCGTAGTCTGCGCTTACGATGTGGATTGGTGGTGGCTCTGGTCCAGTAAACAACAGGTAGGAAGTTGCGTGACTACCGACGCGACCGGGTCTTTCACGATCAGCTTCCGCTGGTGCTGCGGCTGGTGGCCATGGTGGTGGTGGCGTTTTCGCTACTGGCAATATGAACCACTGATCGCTGAACACCTTTTGCCAATTCTGCGGCGCGACCCGTCGCTCGACCGGCTTCGAATTGCAAGTCCAACCCCTGACCTTTCGATCTTTGACGCTATCCTGGAAGATCGACCGTCACGTGTTTCCGGACGCGCGATAACTTCGGAAAGATCCCCACGATTCGAAGTTGCGAACCGGATCACCTCGTCAAAAAGCAATCTACCAAAAATCGATCCCGGCGCTTTGGCCGGCTTGCGCGACAAGCTTGTGACGCGATTACCCGCGGCGTCCGAGTTAGAGCGACTACGACTTTGGCCATGGTGGCCGTGGGAACCGTGGTGGGATTGCTCGCCCGACATCATCTTTAAAGTTACGCAGGACTGCGGGCAGACAAACAAGGTCATCGTCGATGAGACTATTTGGCAGGCGCGCAGGGATATTCCCACTAACCTCAACGTAACTTTGACTGCAACTGACGCGTGCTGCATTCCGATTTGTCTCGAACCGGCGGATTGTCCGGACGGCAACTGCGTCGTGATTAATGCAGCCTGTAACGTACTTGCAGAAGACATTGGCGGCAACTTCGATGCAACTGCCACACCGGCAGGGTACGCCAATCCGGGTCTCATATCGGTAAACGGTGATCGGCCGTTTGCAGACAACGTTCTCCTCCGGGGCGTCTTCGGAAACAGCGCGAACGTTGACTACTACGAGTTCGAGTGGGCCACAAGCCTGGCTGGACCATGGAATCCAATGCCGCCTGCGGCAGCGGGAAATTTTTCTCGCAGCTTCTGGGGGCCAGACTTACCGGCAGGTCCCGTTGGCTGGCATCACGCCCAGTTTCAGTTCACACCCATTAGTGGTCGAAACGTGGTCGAGACACGTGAACACTTTGAGGCCAACAATGGTGCTGGAACCTGGGGAGTCACACGTTTTTGGGGACCCGAGAGGGACTACCTCATGAACTGGCTTACGACGAATAATTTTCCGGACGGCACATACTATCTGCACGTGCGTGGTTGGAATCTTGCCGGCGGCAGTTTGACTAACAGTCGAATCCTGCCGATGTGCGATTTGGTAAACGACAACTATATCGTACTGACGATCGACAACCGCACCACGGACGGAAGCGACGGTCATCCGGCATCCACTACATTAGGTCATCCATGTGGTAATGACACGGTGCACCTCTGCACCATGGAACCTGATACAGACATCGCAAACGTAACCATCGGCGGTCAAGCGGTCGGACCCTGTTCGAACGTTCAGGCTTCACCCGGCAGTCCTTTGGTTGTGGATTTCTATGCCTATGATCAGGACGGACACCTCGCGGAATATTCGCTAATAGCGACTTACGGCGAGAACCATTACACAAACCTGCTTAGCCTTGCCGACTCCATCACGCCTCTGGGTGGCCTGGGCGTGCCTACCGCGGCACAAGTTGGTCCTGACTATGGAGCCGCGCTGCTGGAGGGCGCAACGTCCCCAACCTGGGCTGGAGGAGGAATGCGCTTAATCATTAACGACTCCAGCTTAGCTTTTCCGGAACCGTGCTGCTATCAATTGGAGCTGCGTGCTTCCAAGCGAACGATCGTCGGTTGCACCGGGGGTCCGCACGCCAATCTTAGCGAGTACAGTTTTGGAGTTAACGCGTGTCCGTGAGGACTACAATTGATACGCCATGCGCTTCTACTGGCTAATACTTTGCGTTTTAGGCGTTTGGCGCATCACTCATCTGCTGCAGGCGGAAGATGGACCAGGCGATCTGCTGGTCTACTTCCGCCGGCAAGCAGGCACAGGTTTTTGGGGCAGCCTGCTTGACTGCTTTTACTGTTTAAGTGTTTGGATAGCATTACCGTTTGCACTGTTTATTGGTGAGAGTTGGCGAGAGCGACTAATACTCTGGCCTGCATATTCGGCCGGAGCAATTCTGCTCGAACGCCTAACCACCCCGGAGCACGTTGTGCCGCCGGCGTTATACCTGGAGGATGAAGAAGATGCCTTGCTGCGGAAATCAGAGAGCAACGTTACAGACACCGGCTCGAAGTAATCACAGCTCCGGGACGGCAGACAAAAATCGTGACGAGCCGAGACGTGTTCTTCGCGACAGAGTGTTTTTCAAGTATTTAGGTCAGACAGGAATGACAGTCATCGGACCAGGCTCCGGCAGACGATATCGATTCGACGGCCCGGGTTCGATCGTCGAAGTAGATTTAAGAGATCGTCGCTGGCTGGCCGGACTATCAAAATTACACGAAGTCAGCTGAGATACCGTCTTAAGATCAAACCAATCTTGAAACTTGACTCCATCCACTCCGGCGCACGGCGAATTGATTAGCCACGGATTACACGGATAACACGGATAGAAAAAGACATAAAAATCCGTGTTAATCCGTGTAATCCGTGGCTATATTATTTCATCAACTCCTGAGTGCCGACCTCATCAACTAAAACGTTCGCGGTCGAGATATCGGCAATTTCATTGTATGGTTGGTTGAGAAAACGGACTGGGTGAGGTCATATGTTTGTTTCACGCTTGTTATTCAGATTGAGTTGTATCGCACTCGTAATCGTCGCGTGTTTTTCAGTGCGAGTGCGAGCACAGGTTACTTCGAACGACACTGAGGCACCACCTAAAGTCACGGGTGTGTCGGGAGAATTGAGGATTGGGCGCACCATCGTAGTCGAGGTTCAGAATCTTTCGACCTGGGCGACAAAGCATGAAACGCAGAACCTTGTTCCTTACCTAAACGGACAACCTCTGAGAGGTGTTTATCCCGAGATAACTGATCTCACTAAAAATAATCTTCAATTTAATCTGGCCCATACTCAAGCCGATCTACCAGTATGGTCAGCCCTGTTCCACCATCCTGGCTTGCGGCGTCCCGTCGAGTTCTCCGTTGGCGTTGAAGATCAAGAACCCTTTCAGACCGTCTACAACTATGACCATCCGCTATCGCTTACCGTCGTTCCGAGACGCTTGGGGATAATCGCGTTAAGCGCAATGCTGGCTGTCTTTATCATCGTGATTGGCTTAATGATCACAACCAATATTATCCGCGCGCCTGGTGCAAAATTGCCACAGGGCAAGCGCCCGTATGAATTGGGTCGGTTTCTCACACTATTTTGGACCGCCATCATTGCAACGTGCTA
Organism: Pyrinomonadaceae bacterium; assembly: GCA_035275005.1. Taxonomy (GTDB): domain Bacteria; phylum Acidobacteriota; class Blastocatellia; order Pyrinomonadales; family Pyrinomonadaceae; genus PSRF01. The sequence goes on from DATENQ010000513.1 coordinate 8,213, forward strand.
TTTCGCTGTTTGGTTGATCACCGGCGATTCAAATCTTCCCGCCACCGCACTTGCTTTAACCGGTTTCAGCAGCATCGTTGCACTTACTGGATACTTAACGCGCACTGGACCAGATGAGACTTCTGATGATTCGACTGCAATCGTCCCGGGTGCAGCAGCATCCGCAAATTTCCTTACCGATGTGTTGTCGGATACCAACGGATACAGCTTTCATCGTTTTCAATTACTGATGTGGAACATCCTGCTCGGTGTCATGTTTGTATCCCTGGTTTGGGAAAACCTAACGTTACCTGCCTTCAGCCAGTCTCTAATAGCACTAATGGGAATCAGTGCATCGGTTCATCTCAGTTTCGAATTTCTCGATCGCTATGGCGCAACAGGTGGCATAGCCGCCGATCCGGGTCACATGTAAGGCGCTGCTACGAAACTAATTTGTATCGGCACCGGCTTCGCACTGCCTGGCAGCATCTTTAGTCTTGACATTGGAATCGGTTCCACGCTTTAGAATGCCGTCATGAAAGCAGTGAGTGCTTTAAGCTCGGGCGAACTGGCTGATCTGGCAGGAGTCAGCAGAGACACGCTGCGACATTACGAACGAAAAGGTGTGCTGCCACGCCCGCTCCGCGGTCACAACGCGTATCGACAATATCCGCCTGAAGCACTGCAACGAGTGCAACTCGTTCGGCGCGCGCTGTCAGTTGGTTTCACCCTCGACGAACTGGCCAAAGTATTGAAAGTTCGCGATGCCGGTGGTGCTCCATGTGAAGAAGTCAGGAAACTGGCAGCCCAGAAACTTCTTAACGTTCAGGACCAACTGCGCGAGCTCACTAAGTTACGAGACGACCTCCAGGAGACATTGCGAGAGTGGGATGCGCGATTAGCTCATCGCACCAACGGGAAGCGGGCCAATCTACTGGAGTCGTTGCCGGGCGATCCGAACCCTGCCAAACGTTCACACCATTCAATCAAACGCAAAAGGAGAAGTGAGTAATGAAAACCCGATTTCGACCGTCAATTCTGGCTGCATCGATTCTCGTAATCGCCACACTCGTGATCGTTTACGCGCAGGAGCCGAAGAAAAGTAACGCTGACGAGCAAATGAACAAGCGCGGCGATCATGTCATGGGCTTTGACCATATGAAGACCACACATCATTTCTTGTTACAAGAATCAGGTGGGTCGATTGAGGTTACAGCCAATAGCTCCGAGGATGTTGAGAGTAGCGAACAGATCAGAATGCACTTGAAGCACATTGCAAAAATGTTTGCCGAGGGGAATTTCAAAGCTCCAATGCTAATTCACGATCAAACGCCTCCTGGGGTGCCGGTGATGCAAGAGTTAAAGGGCGAGATCAAATATAACTTTGCAGAGATCGATCGAGGAGCAGCGGTGCGGATTTCAACGAAGAATCCGATGGCATTGAAAGCGATTCATGACTTCCTGCGATTCCAAATAAAAGAGCATAAGACCGGGGACCCGCTAAAAGTATGAGCAACGAATCGCCCATAGCTTGCGACATGAGTGTCTTGTCGCCTGCGCAAAGAGAACTGCACATCAGCACGAGTCGTGAGCTTTTTTCGAGTCTGAATCAGATACGGGAGCTGTCGAACGGGTACGAGTTTCGTCTCGATGGGTCGAACGTCATCGTGAAAGCCGCGGAATTTATTTCGCTCGAAAAACTATGCTGCCCGTTTCTCAACTTCAGCCTCGAAGTTGCAGCTGAGAACGGTGCAGTGTGGCTAAAGCTTACCGGGCGCGAAGGAGTAAAAGCCTTCCTGCGCGAAGAGATTAGCGGACTGCTTGGCACCACTATCGATTGGCACCCATGTGATCACCCGCTCACGCTGGAAATAATCCATCCGGCTATCGCGCCACCAAGCACAAGCCAGGCTGAATTAACACGGAAGCGAAACAGTAAGAAGCCGCTAATCAATCCGATCAAAAGCGTTTTTATGTCGACCAGCGAGGCGCGCCCAAGTTGATAGGTAACCACGACCATCAGCGAGAGAGCCGCAACGTTAACTCCGTCGAGAAATGCTCCTGCTGTTGGTGAACGACGGATGCGCGGCACCAATGGTCCGCTCAGCGCAACAAAGCAGAATGCGGGAAGAAAGATTCCGAGTGTCCCGACTATCGCGCCTTTGTAACCACCGAGCACATAGCCGATGAAGGTTGCAGTAGTGAAAACTGGTCCGGGTGTCACCTGGCCCACCGCAATTGCGTCCAGCAATTGTGACTCTGTAAGCCAATGCCAGCGCTCAACCAGATCCGCGCGAATAAAAGCCAGCAAGACGTAACCGCTGCCGTACAGGATTGCGCCGACTTTCAAAAAGAAGAGGAATAGGGGCAAGAGACCGAAAGTAGATGTTGCAGTGGCAGTTGATTGTAGAAGGAAAGCGAAGCTTACTGACATTAGCCGGCGATCGTTTCCTTGCGAAAATCTCCTGACTAAAGCAACCGCTAAACCGGCTCCTGCCAGTATGAGTAGCTCGTGAACTCCCAGCCAGGTCAGTGCGACGCCTACAACACCTATCGCCGCCAGGAACTTTGTCTTGGTTGCAGTCTTTCCGAGTGACCACAACGCCTGCAGCACGATCACAATGATCACGGGCTTGACGCCGTAAAGAATTCCCGCGACCTCAGGGAGCGAGCCGTAACGAACGTAAGCCCAGGCAAATGCCATAACGATTAGCATCGCCGGGATAATGAAACTGGCGCCCGCTACCACGAGCCCGGCGAATCCCGCCTGGCGATGGCCCACGTGGATCGCGAGCTCGGTAGAGTTTGGTCCGGGAATGAGGTTGGCAGCGCCCAGGAGATCGAGAAATTCATCACGCGTCATCCAATGACGGCGGCGCACCACCTCGTCTTCCATCATTGCGATGTGCGCCGCTGGTCCTCCGAAAGCGATAGTGCCAAGTTTCAGGAAGACCCGGGCCAGTTCACCTAAAGACGCTTTGTGCTCGCGATCGCTACCCATCAAGTCTCGCTCGAAAGCTGTTTCCCGTGTAATTCTTTTAGTGAGAATAATACGAGCAGGTTCTCAGATCCATCTACACAGTCATCGAGAGTGCCGATCCATAGACTCTGTAGAGAAAATCGAAGATGCCACGGGCTTGTCCCGTGGAGCTTCACGTTCTTAGCTAAATAGCTGCTAACGTGAGTCTCCACGGGGCAAGCCCGTGGCATCTCCGCAAGATAGACTTACCTATCCTTCTATCTATCGACCGAGCGGACCTCGATCTGGCCCTCGCGCACGCGAGTTTCGAAGCGAGGTTGTGGGAAGGTCGCTGGACCGTCCACAACGCTGCCGTCCCTGACGTTGAAACGCGAGCCGTGCCACGGGCACTGGACCACATCGCCTTCGAGTTTGCCCTCGGATAACGGACCGCCAAGGTGAGAGCACGTGTGGGCCAGCGCGCACACCTCGCCCTCGCAGCGAGCCAGAAGCACCGGCACTCCCCCAGCATCGGCACGCTTCATCTCGCCTTCGCGAAGCTCAGCGTCCGCCAGTACCGGCACGAACTCTTTCGGCATCTCCTGAGCCGCGGCGTGGTTCACGCCGATCTGCTCGCCGAAGACAAGGTGGCCACCCAGGTAAGCTGACGCGCTCGAGACGGCGAAACCGAGCATGGCGAAGCCCATCCCCGCGTTCCTCTTCTGCTTGCGCCGAAGGACGAGCGACGTCGAGTAAAGCACCGTCGCGCCGACATTCAACAGGCCGTGCAGAAGCCCGACTTTGCGTGCGCGCCCGTTAGTCTCGGACCAGTCAGTCAATCCCGTCACGGCCGCTCCGGCCGCGCCCACAAGTCCGATCGCGATAGCGGCGTCGGCGCCGGCGCCGAGCTCTTTGCGACCACTGATCGACTCCATCGCGTCGAGCGCGAGCGCCGCGGTCCACGCACCCAGAGGCACGTCGGTTAGCGCCGGGTGCAACGGATGACCCAGCCACGTGCCGTGAAGAATGTTCTTCAGTTCCCTGCCCGCCGGTCCCGCCGACTTGAATGCGTTTTGAACCAGCGGCTGTATCTGATCACTCAATTGATCGAGCGCTTCCTGCTGCTCGACCACTCTTATTAAAGCTTCCGTAGCCATGCTCCCTCCCATTGTGTTGCTGGACAAACATCATCGAGCGGAAATGTTAGGTGCAAATGGCAGTTCTATGACGTTTACTTGTCACACCTTGATCCACGCAGGAAAATTTTTTCATCTGGTCGAACAAACTCGGTTAAAAAAAGTTCTTGCCATCGAAAATCGAATCACTAAAATAGCGACGCCTTTTAGCAACCTCCCCTGCGAGGCAGCTTCGAATCTTCGTACTTACATCTATCTCAAAATGCCTAGGAAAAGGAGTTATGACGTATTACAAACATGCGCCCCCACTAATTCTCTCCCTGGTGGTTACTTTCGTGTTCTGCTCAAACGTCAGCCTCGCCCAGACGCCCGCTGAAACGAGCCCGGCCCGCAGTGCGGCGACCAGAGAACTTGCAACCAAACTTTTGGCAGCGAAGACAGAGAGCGATCAAAAGGCTTTGTTGGACGGTGAACCGGAGTTAATCACCGGCGAGCTGGTCCAGACGTTGCGGAAAAACGTGGAGACTCTCACGCAACAGCGCGAACTGTCGCAAGCCCTTGTCGCGCTGCGACTCATGCGGTCAATTGCGGAACGGATAGGCGACGATCAGAACGTCGCAGTCGCCATCAACTCCATGGGAGCAAATTATTACTCACGTGGAGAATATCAACAGGCTTTGGAGTTGTTCGAGCAGTATTTGTCGTTGGATCCGGCCAGGCGCGATCGCGCAATTTCCGCTCGCACCCTGAATATTATCGGCGTCATCAAGCGTATCTTCGGAGACAATGCCGGCGCACTCGACTACGTGCAGCGAGCTCTGGCGCTGGCAGAGGAGACCGGTGACAAAACGGTCCTCAGCATCGTGCTCAATACCATGGGCGTGCTCTACAGAGACCAGGGCAACTACGCACGCGCCCTGGAATATTTCGAAAAAAGTCTGGCGTTGAGTGAAACCCTGGGTGACAAAGTTGTCATCAGCCAGACGGTTAACAATATCGGAACAGTTCATGGCGCGCAGGGAAATCATGAGCAGGCGTTGGAATATTTCCAACGTGCGCTGAAGCTTGGTCAAGCTGCGGATGACAAGCCCATGATTGCTAACGCCCTGAACAATCTCGGCATTACGTACCACAAACATCGAGACTATCCGCGGGCCCTCGAGTATTACAAACAGAGTCTGGCATTGCGCGAGCAGTTGAACGATAAGCGCGGGACCGCACTCACGCTCAACAATATCGGCCTTCTGAACCGCGAACAGAACGATCACAAACGAGCCCTGGAATACTACCAGCAAAGTTTAGCGATACGCGAAAAGTTGGACGATCAGCCAGGTATGGCGTACGTTTTGAACCACATAGGCTATCTCTATTACCTGCAAGGCGACTACCCTCAGGCGCTGCAATACTCAAAGCGAATACTCGATATTGCAACACGTCTGGCGAGTCCCGAGCTCCTTTGGATCGGCTACGAACTTGCCGGACGCGCACATACCGGTTTAAAGCAATTCGCCGAGGCAGAGGAAGCGCTTACAAATTCCATCAATACAATCGAAAAGACGCGATATCTCGTTGGTGGCGGCGAGTTGGCGCGCCAGCGATTCTTCGAAGACAAATTGCCGCCTTATATGGCAATGGTCGAGCTGGCCTTTAATCGCAACCGGCCAGTTGATGCATTAACTTACGGCGAGCTTGCCAAGGCGAGAACCTTGCTTGATGTGCTACGTAACGGTCGCATTCCGATCAATAAAGCGATGTCGCTTGAGGAGCAGGAGAAGGAGCGCATTTCAAACGCAGAGCTCACCGCACTTAATGCGCAGATCTACAACGAGAAGCAGCATCCTAAACCAGACCTCAATCGCCTGGCTGAGTTGGAGCCGCTTCGTGAGAAGGCACGCATGGCTTACGAGGCTTTCTTAACCGGTCTCTATGTCAAGCATCCCGAGTTAAAGGTGCAACGAGGAGAGGCAATGCCGATCACAGCCGCGGAGGCCGCTGCACTGATACCGGATACTTCAACGGCAATCGTCGAGTTTGTTGTAGCTGACGACAAGTCGTATCTGATTGTGTTGACCGGCGGCGATAGTAAAAAGCCCGTGAAGATTACGTTGTACTCACTCAAAATCACCTCAGATCAGTTATCTGAGCGAGTGAACGACTTTCGCAGTATGCTGGCCGAACGCGATTTGAATTATCAGGACGCGGCGCGGCAACTCTACGACCTGCTGCTCAAGCCTGCCGAGGAACAGTTGCGCGGGAAGAAAACACTTTGCGTCGTGCCCGATCGGGCGCTGTGGGAATTGCCGTTTCAGGCGTTGCAGCCAAGAACGGGCGTCCACTTGATCGAAGACTACACGCTCTTCTACACGCCTTCATTGAGCGTGCTGCGAGAGGTAACGAAGCAACGGAACTCCGCAACGCAGCTAAAAACACTGCTGGCGCTTGGTAATCCGGAGTTGGGTGGAGGGCCGGCTGATTCGTATAGGGGAGTTGACTCTGAAAGATTCGGTCCTCTGCCTGAAGCTGAGCAAGAGGTCAAGACTCTTGGCCGGCTTTATGGAGCGGCTCATAGTCAGATATTCATTGGGCCGGAGGCGCGCGAAGGAGTTGTAAAAACTGAAGCTTCGAAGTTCCAGGTGCTTCACTTCGCAACGCATGGCTTGCTGGACAATCGTAATCCGATGTTCTCGTATCTGACGCTGGCCCAAAAGGGATTGGATCCGAATGAGGACGGGTTATTGGAAGCTCGTGAAATCATCAACATGGATCTTCATGCGAAGCTCGCGGTGCTTTCGGCCTGTCAAACGGCCCGTGGGCGAGTTGGCGCGGGAGAAGGCGTGATCGGGATGTCGTGGGCACTGTTCGTGGCGGGTGTGCCGACGACAGTGGCGAGTCAATGGAAAGTTGATTCGGCGAGCACAACGAGTTTAATGATCGACTTCCATCGCCGTCTAACAACACAACCTGCAAAATCGAAAGCAGAGGCGCTGCGCCAGGCGGAATTGGGACTGCTGCGCAGCGAACGTTACCGTCATCCGTTCTATTGGGCCGGCTTCGTGATGATCGGCGACGGCTGGTAAAAAGAATATTTAGCCACAGATTTTCGCGGATTAACACAGATCTGATCTGCGTCAGCCTCGTTTATCTGCGGCGGATTGATCGGATGCTCGCTAATAATTCTTTGACGGCAGTCGACTTTGGATTTGCTTTTGCAAGCAACTGAAATTCACGCTCGGACTCCTCAATCAGGCCGTGTTTCCAGTAGAAGACTCCCATAATAAGATGCGAGCTTCCCGCGGATTCTTTCAGCTTTGCCAATGTCTCGACAGCCGGCTGATCCAGGATTTTAAAGCGCGCCTCGGGCAACGGCGGCTTCGGTGAAACAACTGTCTTGCCATCCCTCAACGCGCTGATTTGCCATGAATAAGTAACACCCCGCTCGAGCGCGTGTGGCATGGTCCACTCCGTGCCAGTTACCGGGCCACTGCTGCCAACCTGGCGCAGCCTGGAGTCATATACCGCCACTATATAATGGCTCGCCGCCTCCAGCGCCCGCCAGCGAAACGTCGGTCGATCAGTTTGAATTACAACGTCCGTCGGATCCAACGGCGCAAACGTACTCTGCTTCTCAACCTCACTACGCAAATTTCCCGCACCAGTGGACCATTCCGTCAACGCCGGCGACGCATGAAGCCGGCGAGTAGCTAGTGCCTTCTCGACGCTCTCTCTCAAATCCGGCGGCAACTCGGGAAGTCCCTCCAGTCGGCCGCGCGGGTTTACTGTCAACTGGCCGCCTGCGTCATTGAGCACGACGAGAGATTCCTCACGCGGTCGTATCGGCAGAGCCGCTTTATTCTCGTGCGAATTAGAAGGTGTGATCGTCCGGGCAGTCTGCTCCGTCGGTGCAGGCGACGGCCGCGCCGTTTCAGGGCCTGGTGTTGGCTTTTCAGTTTCCGGCGATGGTCCGGCAGTCGCGCGTTCAACTCGCTCAGACCTCGGATATGTGGTCCACAGTAAGACCGCCATAGCCAGAATAAAGACTGCAATAACCACGGCCGTAGCCAATGCGGGACTCGGCAGGAACGTCCATCGGCCCAACCATCGTGACGACGTGACGGCATTGCCGGTTATCGCAGCAACCGGCCGGTGCTGCTTAAACGCAAGCAGATCTTCTAACTCGGTAGCACAATTGGAACATAGAGTGACATGACTATCGACAATTTCACGATCGATGTCGTTCGCCTTGCCGTCAACATATGGTTGGAGATGTTGAACGTAATCGAGATGAAAGGGTGCTCCCTCGAATTCAAACGATTGACTCACTTTCGCGATACCGGGAAGACTCCGGAGCAGCCGTTGATTACACACGTCGCACGACGCCAGGTGCCTATCGACGGCGAGCAATTCGTCGGGATCCAACGTGCGTCCGCTGTACCCTGCAAGCTGCGTCTGTGAAAGATGTTCCGACATCATCGAACTTGGCTAGCCAGACGTAAACCCCTAAATTGGTTAGAGTCTGACAAACGCCAGATATTACTTACCGGCAGATCCTTTCGCGATAACGACGCTCATTCGCCGTTCCAAACGTTCTCGCGCACACTTCCTTAAGTTAATTACCTGCTGCCGCGTGGCGCCGAGCAACTCAGCAATCGACGCATCATCGAGCGGCAGCTTGTTCCATAATTTGAGAAAATCCACCAGCGGGAAGTCTAATGCCTCAGCAATCTGTTCAATTGTCGCCGTGCGAGTGAAGGGCAAAAGACTGACCAGGTCCTGCCCACGAGCATCTTTGAAGTTAAGCAATAACGCAAGGCGTTGGCGACGTGGTAGCTGGCGGACTTCCTGCCAGAGCAACGCCAGCAGGTGTTGCTGCTCCAGAATCGTCTCGAAGTCGAGATTAGTGGCAGTGAGATTCATCACGGTGTCGAGTGGCTCATCCGGCTGATCTTTCTCACGACAAATATCCGCCACGATGTTCACCAGCGCATCGAGTTTCATGGGACTCCCGCACCACTCGAAGATAGCGTGCAGGAGACTGGAGAGTTGCGCGCGTTCAATGCCCACGCTTTGCAGACCGGCGTTTTGGATCCACTCGACAGGGTCTTGCCGAATCTTTTCGAGCTGTCGTTGCAGCGTGGGCGCCACTTTGCCACGCCATTCTGCGAACCCGCAAGTTAAACCGAATGCCTCATTGGACCAGAGCGCGAACGCCGCATCGTGCGACAAGAGATAGCGCAACCTGTTTTTGAGTCGAGAGCGACGCGGATATTTCTGACGCAGATAAAGATTACAGGCGTTGTAAGCCGTCGCGGCTATGTAACCGCGAAAATCCGCAATGCCTCCCTGCGGGCGGTCGTTCCTGATGTGACGCAGTCGCGAGAGCAGGTTGGCAATGATTTCGTTGAATAGATCGTTGGCGTCCGGAGTTGATGCTGAACCACTGTTGTCGAGGTGAAAACGAAGACTGGAGCTGAGAATCTCTTTAACTATCGGCACTGCATGCTCGTCGATGAGGCTCGCGAGACAGCCGTCTGCCTGAACTTCGTCTGTTGCTTCGATAAACGCCAGTAAAAGCTGGTCCATTGTGGCGCCACGCATTTGGGAACTGCGTTGCGAAGCATCTTTGATGAGAGCGGCGCTCGTATGAAACCTCCAGCCTGGGCGGTGAAACGAGTCTGAGTTCGTTTCCTAGAGAGAGTTTGAAGATATACAGCAGAATGAAGTTTTCTCGCAACTTTCGTACGTTCGGCCCCGGAACAAGTTCCATTTCAAAAAACTTTCATCGACATCCAAACCTGCGAAGTAGGTGACGGAATAAAAGCCTGGGCGCAAGCCCCAGGCTTATCCCTACACCTGCTTCGCAGGCTTTATTCGTAGCGAAGAGCTACGAGCGGGTCGACTTTCGTGGCTCTTCGTGCGGGGACGAAGCAGGCGACCAATGCCACCACCGTCAGCAGTATTGCCAACGCGCCATACGTCACAATGTCCGTTGGTCCAATACCAAATAATAAACTCCGCAGGTATTTCGTCAGGGCAAGCGCTCCAATCAGTCCTACTGCTACACCCGCGATCGTTAGAATCATCCCCTGCTTCAGCACCCAACGCAGAATCGCGGTCCTACTCGCGCCCAGCGCTACGCGGATTCCGATCTCGCGGGTTCTTTGTGTGACGGAATACGCAATCACGCCGTAGATACCCACTCCCGCAAGCAACAGTGCAAGCACTCCAAACAGTCCCACCAACTGCATCGCAAACTTGCGACGACTAACGGATTCGGCAGCCACCTGCGCCATCGTGCGTTCACCAAAGACCGGCAAGTCTCGATCGACCGCGCGCACCTGTTCGCGCAGCGCCTGCGTCACGGTCGACGCCGCCACATCAGTCCGCATGTAGATTGCCATCGCGTAGGCGGGATTTTGGAAAAGCGCATGGTAAAGGTGAGGTTGATCAGGCTTGTCAAAGCCGTCGCTCTTCACATTTCCGACAACACCAACAATCGTCATCCACGGCGCCTCCGATTGTGGACCACCCCTTTTTATTCGGAGTCCTACCGGATCTCGATTGGTGAAGTAGCGTTCCGCAAGTGCTTCATCAATCAGGACGACCTGCGGCGCTTTGCGATCGTCTGAATCAGCGAAGAACCGGCCACGTTTCAGCGGTGTCTCGATCGTTCGAAAGTAATCAGGCGAGACCACCGCAATCTGCGCGGTCGGAATATTATTGTTTGTTACAGCGTCACCTTCAATCGTAAAGCCGGCGGAATTATGTTGACCAACGAGGGGGACAGCAGTACCACTGCTAATCGCGGCGTTGCGCACGCCCGGAATCGCACTCACTCGACCCAGCAATTCCTTTATGAACGCGGATCTCTTTAACGGATCTCTATACGGATCGAGGTCCGGATTATTTGGCACGGGCAGCCAGACACGAGCAAGCACCACATTGTCGGGATTGAAACCCGGATTCACGTCGAGCAGCCTGCCAAAGCTGCGGAGCAGTAACCCTGCCGCAATCATCAAAATCAGCGATAGAGCAAACTCCACCACTACAAGCGCGCTGCGAAAACGATGAGTCGCCATCCCGAATCCGGATCCGTGACTACCATCCTTCAAATTGTTGACGACGTCAGATCGAGACGATTGCAGTGCGGGAACGAGTCCGAACAGCAACCCCGTGATGGTCGAGATCAGAAACACAAACCCTAAGACGCTCAGGTTGATTTCGATTTCATTGAGTCGAGGAATATCCGCGGGTATGAAATGGACCAACCCTTGTAATGTTAACGCGAGCACAACAAGCGCGAGCGCCCCGCCAATAAATGAGAGCAATAAACTCTCCGTAAGAAGCTGAAATACGAGGCTGCGACGACTCGCTCCGAGCGCGAGACGAATGGCCATCTCACGGCGACGCCCGGACGATCGCGCGAGCATCAGGTTAGCAAGATTGACGCACCCGATCAGTAACACTAATGCGACGGCACCGAGCACCACGTACAGAATCGTTTGCACGTTACCGACCAGCTGCTGGTGTGCCGATAGCACGCGAACCGACCAGCCCGCCTGTTGCGGATATTCATTCGGAAACTCCTTGCGAAGGTTGGCAACAAACGCATCCATCTTTGCCTGTGCCTGGTTTACGTCGATTCCGTCTTTTAAGCGTCCGATTGCACCAGGAAGAATTCGCGCAGCGCGTACAGGAGGCCCAAATGGATTCGCCGCGAATCCGGCAGTTCCCCACATGTCGACATCATTTCGCAGTGTCTTGCCGGGGTGACGAAATTCGGGAGGCATGACACCGATAATCGTGTAAAGGTCCGTGTCCGCATAAACCTTGCGACCAAGAATGTTTGGATCACTGCCAAAGAGTCGTTTCCAAAGTCCGTCGCTGATCACGACACCCTCGGCAAAGCCCTTTACTTGCTGTTCCTCAGGTCCGAACACACGACCGAGTTGAGCATTCGCGCCGAGCAAAGCGAAGTAGTTTGGACTGACGGCCAGCAGTTCGATTCGTTCCGGTCTGTTAGATCCGGTTAGATTGGCGTCGATAGACCAGACCGCGGATACCTCCTGGAAGATGCCCGAACGCTCCTGCAGATCTTTCAGTTCGTCAACCGACATACCGACATCTTCAATTTGCCGGCCAGTCAAATCGTCGCGAATCATCACGATCTGTTCTGGTTTTGAGAATGGGAGGGGACGGAGGACAACGGCGTTCACGACACTAAAGATCGCCGTAGTGGCGCCAATCCCTAAAGCGAGCGTCAACACCGCAACTAAGGTAAAACCTGAGTTATTACGCAACATGCGAGCTGCGTAGCGGACGTTATGAAGAAGCGTGTTCATCTGGGCGTCCTTTCGTTCTCGCGCACCGGTTCCGATGACGCGGACTGTGTGGTATTAAGTGGTTACGATTCCTGTTTACGTTTTTTGACCGAAATAGGTTCTACTCGTGGAGGTAAGGCCATGGTTAAAAGTCTCGTTGTGCTCTTTATTTTAGCGGCTCCTTTTTTCCAGTCAGGCGCCAAAGCGGAAGTCGTCTCGGCGAAAGATGGTGTTCCAATTCATTATTCCGTTCAAGGCAAAGGCGAACCGGCGTTGGTCTTCGTGCACTGCTGGAGCTGCGACCGCCATTTGTGGGACAACCAGGTTCCTGTCTTTTCGAAAAACCATCGAGTCGTCACTCTCGATCTGCCGGGTCACGGCGAATCCGGCCAGGGACGCAAAAACTGGTCAATCGAGACCTATGCCGACGACGTCAATACTGTAATAACCAAACTGAATCTCAAACGCGTGATACTGATCGGAAGCTCGATGGGCGGACCTATCGTGCTGGAAGCGACGCGGCGAATGCCCGGCCGCGTGGTCGCAATAGTTCCGGTCGACACTTTACACGACGTCGAAAGCACAGTTGATCCGAAACAACTTGAAGAAGCACTGAAGCAGCTTCGCGCTAACTACATAGTTGCGGCCACGGGATTTTTGAATCAACTCTACTTCTCACCAAGCACGCCTGCCGCAGTCAAGAGTCGCATAATCTCACAAGTGACCGCGCGCCCACCTGAGCTTGCTGTCACGATCCTTGAAGCAATCTTTGCGTATCGAGCAGCGCCTGCAATGGGCGAGGTTAAGGTGCCCATTCACGCGATCAATGCAGACATGACGCCGACCAATTCGGAGGTCAATCGCAAGTATGCGCCGCAGTTTGACGCCGTGATCATGAAAGGTAGCGGGCATTATCCGATGCTTGAAGATCCGGCACGGTTCAACGAACTCCTGGCTGACATTATCCGGAACGTGAGTAAATGAACATACCCGAGTATCTGCCGCAGCTTAACGAAGCAGTCGCACAACTAATCGCGCGGCCTGAGATCCACAGTCTCGTCGATACACTAAAGAAGCAACTGCCACAGACTTCGGAGCCTTTCGTATGGTCAGCGATCGACTTGGAATCCATCACGTCGCCGCTGCCGGACAGCATCAGATCGTGTTGGGTATTTGTGTTGAAGAAAGACGTGCCGTCGGGCTGTCATTACCATCCAAACAGCATTCAGCACATGGTGATGGTTGAAGGTGACGGAACGTCAAAAGTCGGACCGGACTCAGATCAGATGAAGCGTTTTGGCGAGGGTTCTTTGGATGACGTCTGGTACGTCATTCCCGAAGGCATGCCGCACGAGTTCTTTCCCACAGGACGAGATATGGTCGTGCTCTCGTTTCACACATGTGCCTCCGACGAGCTGGAGGAAATAAGCTGCGACTCCGGCGCAACGCGCAATTACGAACCGCGCCGCAGATGAACGCCGATAACGCAGATCTGAATTAAGATCCGCGTTTATCCGCGTTCATCCGTGGCTAAAATAAGATTACCAATTAGGAGCGCTATGAATCATACCCCCCAACTGCTCGTGGTCCTAGTGCTCTGTTCCGGAAGTGTCATCTACGCAGGCTCCCAATTCGCCGGCGCCTGGATGGGTCGCGTTCCAGCCGACTGAAGACGATTCGCTCACATGAGTCTTAACCACGGCGCGGTGTTGCAATATGTCGATGGTCCAGGCCGGAAGAAACGAGTCAAGGAGTTCGTCGATCTGGGATGGGCTCCAAGGGCTTTCATGCTCGAGTCACCTGACTCGGTAATTGTGGTAGCGCTGCTTCGCGATAATCTCACGCAAAGGCGCAAAGCAGGACGCAAAGGAATTCACTAATCTTCCCTTTGCGTCCTTCTTTGCGCCTTTGCGTGGAAAACCACCCTGAGACAATGCTATCCAATCGGTAAGCGGACCTGGAAGCACGTGTCGCCGGGTTTTGATTCGAAACGAACGTTGCCGCGGTGTTTGCGGACGATGCGGGCGACGGTGTCGAGGCCCAGGCCGGTTCCTTCGCCGACTGGCTTGGTGGTGAAGAACGGTTCGAAGATGCGCGACCTCGCCGAGGCCGGTATGCCCGCGCCGTTATCACGAATCTCAATCATGATATCTGTCGGCTCGCGCTTCGTACGCACTTTCAGCTTTCCGCCTTCGCTCATCGCATCCACGGCATTGACGATCAAATTCGTCCACACCTGGTTCAGCTCACTGCCGTATGCCTTGATTCGCGGCAACGATTCGTCATAGTCACGCGTGACGGTGATGTCCTTTTTTCTTAACTTGTACTTCAGAATCAGCAGCGTATTCTCCAGACCTTTGTGGACGTCCAGTTCCTGGACTGACGCCTGGTCCATATAGCTGTATTCCTTGATCGCTCCAACCAATTCGGATATGCGCGTCGTCGCCGTCTTGATTTCACTGGCTAATTTCGCGGCTGCGAGTTGGCTGCTAACACGGGCCAGCACGTCGGAGATCGCTGTCGGTGGTATTTCGCCAAGAAGCTGTTCGAGTGCCGGTGAATCCATTCCCGCTTCGACGAGGTTAGGTGAAAGCTTCCAGGCATCCGCTATGTCGTGTGCCTCGAGCCACGTCGAGACTTCATCTTCACGGTCACTCTGTTCGAGCGAGTTCAACTGCACTGCCGTCGCGGTATGATCGATTGCTTTGCTCTCAAAGGCGTCGATCAATTCCTGCTGCTTGTCCGTAAGTTCGTGGGAGCAGAGCCTCATGTCCGCGGCGCGCAACTCCTTCAACGTTTCAATCAGATCGTTGGCCGCACGCGTCGCTCCCGCCGCCGGATTGTTAAGCTCGTGAGCGAGTCCGGCTGACAGCTTGCCGAGCGCCATTAATTTATCCTGCTGCTGATCGAGGGTGGCTGATTCGCGCACACGATCACTCATGATGCCAACCAGACGTTGGACCAAAATGGGCGCGCGCTGCATCATCTCGGGAAACAGACTAACCGGAAACCTCAACAAGCGTACGTCCGTCACTGCGCGCCCGGTCACCTGATACCCGGTCATGCGAGAAAACGGAAGCATTCCAGTTACTTCAGTTGATGGATCGCCGGCTCGCATAATGTAAACAATGTCGTGATCGGTCTCGTCCCAGTAAGCGTGTACTTCGCCATGAAGATAGACCACCATCGTGTCGGGCTTATCGCCTTTGTCGAACACGACGTCTCCCGGCGCATAGTGCCGGTCTTCAGAGTTATCCGCGAACCAGCGCAACTGGTCGTCAGGCAGATCGGTAAACACATTGACCCGACGAAGCGCCTCGACTTTATCCGCCGGTGACGAGGTCGTTGAAACGATTGCCTGAATGCCGCCTGAAACTGTTTCTTCCATCTGTCACACGACCTTGCTTAGATATTGATGCACGAAAGAGATCGCAACCGATCCCTCGCCCACGCCCGATGCGACACGCTTAACTGAGCCGTGTCGAACGTCGCCCACGACAAAGATGCCGGGAACGTTTGTTTCCAACAGTCCCGGATCGCGATCGAGCTTCCAGCCGTTCGGCCGTTTACCTTCACGCGTAAGGTGTGGGCCTGAGTAGATAAAGCCGCGTTCATCGCGTTCGACGATGTTCGCAAGCCATTCCGTATTTGGCGCGGCGCCGATCATGATGAATAAAGAATTAGCGGGAACTTTGTTTATCTCGTTCGTTTCCGCACAGTGAATCGAAATGGCTTCGAGATGATCTTCGCCGTGCGCCTCCACGACGCACGTGTTGAATTCGATTTGAATGTTTGGAGTCGCTTTGAGCTGGTTGATCAGGTAGTGAGACATTGAAGCCGCCAGCGATGAACCGCGCACGAGCATGACGACTCGCCGCGCGTACCTCGAAAAGTACATCGCGGCCTGTCCCGCACTGTTAGCGCCGCCGACAACGTAAACATCCTCGCCCTGCGTCGACATCGCCTCGGTCATTGCCGCGCCGTAATAGATGCCCGCTCCCGTCAGACGTTCCACTCCCGGCGCATCCAGCTTCCGCCACTGCACTCCCGTCGCAACCAGCAAAGCATGACAACTGAGCTCAGCCCCGTTTGCCAGCTTTAGAAACCTGTATGGACCATCGACACGAACCTCCGTAGCCTCCGCCGATATGATCTCGACGCCAAACCGTCTCGCCTGGACCACGGCCCGCCGTGCCAGATCGGCGCCTGTCAGCCCACTTGGAAACCCAAGGTAGTTTTCAATGCGACTGGACATGCCGGCCTGGCCACCGGGTGCTTCACGCTCGATCATGACTGTGCGCAAACCTTCGCTGGCGCCGTAGACAGCCGCCGCCAATCCGGCCGGACCACCACCGACGATCGCGAGATCGTAGAACGCTTCCGTCGCGCGAGTCTTGAGCCCTGCGTGCTCGGCAAGTTCGGCCAGTGAGGGCTGCTTCAAACGGGTGCCGTTTGGAAGCATGACTACCGGCAGGTTGTGTGTCTCTTCTTCGTCCAACAACTCGATGAGACTGCGGACTTCGGAGTCGGCTGTTTCGATATCGAGCCATTGATACGGAACGTGATTGCGCGCCAAAAAATCTTTGATGTTGTGTGACGCAGGTGACCAGCGGTTTCCTAACACGCGAATGCCTTCAAACTGTGGGGGGAACGCGGCTTCCCAATCCTCTAGCAGTTCGTCCAGCGCTGGATAGAGGTTTTCCTCGGGGGGGTCCCAGGGTTTGAGCAAGTAGTGATTGATGCCTGCTTCGTTGATAGCAGCGATCGCTGCATCGGTGTCGGCGTAAGCTGTCAGGAGCACCCGTTTTGCATCCGGAAAGAGAGTGATCGCCTGCGCGAGAAACTCGACACCGGACATTCCGGGCATCCTTTGATCGATCAGAAAGAGCGCGATCGAATTGTTTCTGATCTTAAGCTCGCGAAGAATTTGCAGGGCCTCCTGCCCTGAGCCGGCGCGCAACACGCGATAGTCGCTGCCATACTTCCTTCGCAGGTCGCGCTCGATCGCGCGCAACACCTCGCGATCGTCGTCGACCGTCAGCAATACCGGTTTAGCCATACGTATTAGAACTCCACTGGAAAAATGTCATTCTGCCACGTATGTCCAATCGGCGCATCACGGCAATATGGATCTGTGTACTAACCCGATTGAGGGTATTGAAACCACATTGTAGGGGCGGCACTCCGTGGCCGCCCGTGAACCTTAACAACATG
>DATENQ010000514.1:0-12206 GCA_035275005.1 Pyrinomonadaceae bacterium
TACACCATCAGTGACGACGGCACCGCCGACGCCGGCCACACCGACACCGCAACGGTCAATGTCACCATCAACAACGTCAACGACACACCAGACGCAGTCAACGACAGTGCGACGGTGAGTGAAGACAGCAGCAACAATGCCGTCAACGTGCTGGCCAACGACACCGACGCCGACAACCTGACGCCGCCGCTCAACGCTGGTCTGACGGTCATCGCCGTCACCCAGGGTGCGCACGGCAGCGTCACCTTTACGGTAGGCGGTGTAAATTACACTCCCGCGCCAAACTACTTCGGCCCAGACTCCTTCACCTACACGATCAGTGATAACGGCACCAACACCGCCGGACATACTGACACGGCCACAGTGAACGTGACGGTTACAAACGTAAATGATCCCCCGATCATTAACACTCTGACCATCGCGCCTGGCACAATCAACGAGAACGACTCCGCCGTCCTCAACGGTTCATTCTCTGACGCCGATGGAGGCGATCCACACACCGTCGTCATCTCCTGGGGCGATGGTTCACCGAACACCACACTCAATCTTGCGGGAGGAGTGCTCACGTTCACGGCCAGCCATCAATACAAGGACGATAACCCGACAAATACGGCGTCTGACGTCAACACCGTTATGGTGAATGTTTGCGACGGCGGTCAGGACGGAAACACCGCTACCTCAGGTGACAATGCCTGCGCGAGTCAAAACACAAGCATAACGGTAAGAAATGTCGCTCCGGTGATTACGGCGGCAAACGGACCAACTACACCACAACCGGCCGGCAGCTCAATTACGGTGACCGCAAACTTCACCGACGCCGGCACGCAGGACACTCACGGTTGCTCGGTAAATTGGGATGACGGCACGACGTCGAACGGCACGGTGACGGAAGTTAACGGCAGCGGAACGTGTACAGCTTCACATACGTACGCAAGCGCCGGCGTTTACTCGATAGTCGTGACCGTCACCGACGATGACACTGGCAGTACGAGCCGTCCGATAGAACTGCAGTTCGTCGTCATCTTCGATCCCAACGCCGGCTTCGTAACGGGTGGTGGATGGATCACGTCGCCGGCAGGCGCATGTCAATTAACTCCCGGATGCGCGATCGCCACTGGAAAGGCAAACTTCGGTTTTGTCTCGAAGTACAAAAAAGGTTCGAATACTCCGGATGGACAAACAGAGTTTCAGTTCCAGGCCGGCGACATCAACTTCCATAGTTCCGACTACGACTTGGGCTCACTCGTGGTTTCCGGATACAAAGCACAGTACAAGGGCACCGGTGATATTAACGGTGTTCCCGGGTACAAGTTTGTTCTCACCGCATACGACGGCGACGTTAATGGCGGAGGAGGTATCGACAAGTTCCGGATGAAGATCACGAAGAACGGAGTTGTTGTCTATGACAACCGCATAGGCGCTTCAGACGATGTTGACCTCGCAAATCCACTCGCGATTAGCGGGGGCAGCATTGTCATTCACAAGTAAGCTGGTTAACGGCTTACACTGAACAAAGAAAAATCCTCAACTCGCTCTGAGTTGAGGATTTTTCATTCCGAGAGTTCCTCTGGCTAAATAAACATTCGCATGACGGCCCACGCAATCAGCAGGCTGACGAACCCACCAGAAAACGTGAACACGCGCTCGGCCGGCTGACTCTTGCGCTGCATCAACGCGCGCATGATCACTACGCCGCACTTCCAACCATCATGCTGGTAAAGCGGAAGAATGTTTCCGGCAGCGAGTAGTAAATTCAACCAACCAAACATGGTGCCGTAAGTAAAAAAGCCGGCGACGACATTAAAGATCACTCCGCCGAGATGTACGAGGAGTTGCGCCCGCACGGATTTTTCCTTCAACGCTGTACCGTCAAGTCTCACGAACGAGCCAACTGGTATCGCGCGCAGGCTGAAATGAATGCCGGCGAGGTGAAACCCGGTGAGGCGAGGTCCCATTCCCAACCCCAACTCGGAGGCGGGAACTTTACACCAGCGGGCGGCAAGCAGATGGCCCAACTCGTGAACGATCATTGCGAGGGCGGTAAATCCTATGAGTTGAATAATCAATGACGACATGATTGAAAACCAAACAGCTACAGTTCAAACCACAGTGCTGGCTTCAATACTCATGCCGTAACGTTTTCTGAGGAAACCGAATGGAATTGCAAGGAAAAGTGACGAAAATTGTAACTCGAAAACCGCCAAATTCTGGGACAAAGTTTCACGCACAGGAGCGAAGTTCAAGCAAAGGCGCAAAGAGAGAACTTAGCGACTTTGCGCTGCTGCTTTGCGACTTTGCGTGAAACCGGATCGCCGCAAAGCTCGACCGGATCGCTCGCCAGTGATCTTCCCATCGCTCCAAACTTCAACGCCATTCACAAACACACGCTGCACACCCACCGCTGTCAGCTGAGGTTCCTGGAAGGTTGCGCGATCGATGATTGTTTTGGGATCGAACACCACCAGGTCGGCTTTGAACCCGGCGTGAATAAGACCGCGATCTCTTAGTTTGAAGCGTTGCGCGGGTAGCGACGTCATCTTCCTGATCGCGTCGGGCAAGGTTAACCAATGAAGCTCACGAACATAACGGCCGAGCACACGCGGATAGGAACCCGCGCCTCGCGGATGGCGCGAGCCAATTCCACCATCGCTACTCACCATCACCCACGGTTGTCGGTAAAACGTGCTGATGTCGGAGTCTTTCATCGAATGACACACAACGCCCGCACCGCCATCGCGCACGATTTTCATATAAAGCTCAACCGGAGTAATCCCTTCACGCCGGCTGATCTCTTCCATGTTCTTGAACTCATAGTCGGGATGGGCCGAGCAACTGACAATCGTGATGTTCGCTGGTCCACCAACGTCCGCGAGACCACGCGCGACGTCCGTTGGATCGTCATGACGACCACTCGAAATCAGAACTCTGATTGTTGAGCTCCACGCATCGTACGGATAACAGTCCGCGGTAACATCCTGCCCACGCGAGCGCGCTTTGTTGATAAGCGCTACTGCTTCCCCTGCTCGACCCCAAACAGCAACGCTTCCCAGCTTGATGTGTGAGATCTGGACCGGGAGTCGCGCTTCCCTGCCGATTTGAATTGCTTCGTTCAAAGCATCGAACGTCTTGTCAGCTTCGTCGCGAATGTGGCTGATGTAGATGCCGCCGAAAGCACTTGCCGCACGAGCCAGCGCGATCATCTCGGCTGTCGAGGCCGGTTTTCCGGTCTCATATTCCAGACCGCTCGAGAGACCGATTGCGCCGTCACGCATCGCCTCCTCGACAAGCTGCTTCATTTTTTCAACTTCAGCAGGCGTGGCGTGACGATTCGTGTCTTCACCCATCACACGCGAGCGCACGGTAGCGTGGCCCACAAAAGTGAGAACATTCAGTGCGATGGGATTTTGATCGAGACGGGCGAGATACTCACCAACAGGAAATGGCGAACCGCCATCCTGTCCAATCACGACTGTCGTGATTCCCTGTGAGACCTGTGAAGCCGCTGATGGATCCGTGGAGAAACCGCGATCGGAGTGGTTATGAGCATCGATAAATCCCGGGGCAACGACCATCCCTCGCGCATCGATCACACGAGCATCGGCAGGAATTTTTACTCGACCACGACGACCAACCGCGACAATCGAGTCGCCGCGGAGCACTATGGCGGAGTCTCTCAACGGCGCGCGCCCGGAACCGTCGATAAGCGTGGCGCCCAGAATGACAATCGTAATTAGGTTCAGCATAAGATTTAGCCACGAATTACACGGATGGACACGGATTAATCTTCTTTCTAAATCCGTGTTATCCGTGTAATCCGTGGCTTGTTTTAATTCTTCGGCTTGTTGGCGTCAATGTATTCTTTGAGTTTTTTGGCGTCGGGATAATCGGGAACCTTCTTCAGGAACTGTTCATATTCGGCGGCGGCTTTATCTTTCATGCCCACAGCATTGTAAAGAGCAGCCAAGCGTAGATGCGCATCCGCCATTCCGACCGGGTCGAGTTTGATGGCCTCGTTCAAATATCCAACACCCAGCGAGCCCTTCTTGTTTTGCAGGTATGCTTCACCGAGAAAATAGTTTGCCTGAGCAGACCTTGGCTGCACTTTGACTGCCTGCAAAAGCGCTTCGATCGCACCGTCGTAGTTCTTCTGCACGATCCGTACACGCCCGAGGCCGATCAGCGCCGAACCATAATCAGGATGTTTTGCGATCGCCTGCAGGTACGCTTTTTCAGCTTCGCCATAGTTCTTCTGTGCGAAGTAAGCCGTACCTAACTCCAACCAGGCAGGAAAATCCGCCGGATCGGCGTCGACTACCTGGCGAAGTAACGTTGCCGCCTCGTCGTACTTCTTATTCTTTTGGGCTTCTTCTGCCTTTGAAAACAGCGAGCTGGTTTTCGAGCCTCGATCGTACCTGTCAGCCGCTGCAATCACCGCGGCCTTCGCGGCTTCTGACACCACGCGCGCCTGCAGCTCAATGTCCTTCTGCAAATCACTCTTGTACTGCGACGAAAAATCAACGGTGAAGCGGTCCAGCTCGGTGCTTTCGTACTCAACAACAATGTAGTACCGGCCATCCGGCAGATCTATGAAACGATACCGCCCATTACTCTGAACCCGTTGGCGAGAAATTGCATTGCCATACTCGTTATAGAGCGTCAGATCGAGAGAGATGGGTTTATCGACACCCGCTTGTGTCTGGTCCACCTTTATATCGCCGTAGATAATGTGCCTGCTATTGGAAGTCAAAGAACCGCGACCTCCCTGGCCGACGGCGTGAGTGCAGAAAGCAAAAACTAATAGCAGCGACAGGATCGCAAATCTTGTTTGCATATGAACTCCTTAGTCCGGAGCCTTGTTGGCCAAGATGTAAGCTTCGAGTTTTTTCCGATCCGCGTAGTTAGGTCGTTGTTTCAGGAATGCGGCATACTCGGCGGCAGCTTTGTCTTTCAAACCCTTCGCATTGTAAAGAGCCGCCAATAGTAAATGCGCGTCGGCCATTGCTACCGGATCGAGTCTGACTGCTTCGTTTAAATACGGAACCGCTTTCGAACCGAGCTTCGCTTGCAGGTAGGCTTCGCCAAGAAAATAGTTTGCCTGCGCCGATGTTGATTGCATCTTCAAAGCGCGCTCGAGAACTTCTACCGCGCCATTCAAGTTTTTAACCACTATTCGCAGACGTCCCAGATTGATCATTGCCGGAACATAATCCGGTTTGAGCTGCAACGCTTTGAGATAACACGACTCCGCCTCGAAAAAAGTCTTCGTGATAAAGAAGTTAGTTCCTAACTCCTCCCAGACCGGAAAATCTCTGTCGTCAGCATCAACGATCTGACGCAGCAGCAAATTAGCCTGGTCGTAGCGTTTCTTTTCAGTAGCTTCCCTCGCTTGTCGTAAAAGAGACTTCGCTGCATCGGAACGATTGTAAAAGTCCGCGGCGGAAACCACGCCAGCCTTGGTAATCGTTGAAAGACTTCTCCACTGCAACTCGATATCCTCACGAAAATCGGTTTTGAATGGAGAGTTCACCGAAACCCTAATGCGGGCTATTTCCCTGCTCTCAAACTCTACCACTACCTCATACCTGCCATTGCGCAGATCCAGGAATCGATACCTGCCGTTAGCGGGGACCGTCTGGCGCATAAGCAGACCACCGGCTTCGGTATAAAGAAGCACCTGGAATGTGGCCATCGCCGATCCGCTGGCCTGGCTTTCGTCAACTTTGATGTCGCCAAAGAGGACGTGCCCGCCGGATTGCGCGGCAACATTGCCGGCTAAAAGAATGATGACGAGCAGTGATGAGAAACTGAGCTTCATCAATGGCATCGGGTCAGTACCGGAAGCGGTAGCACCGGGTCAACAGAGTAACTGAATTCCTGAAGTACCCGGTCGCTACCGCTCCCGGTACTGACCAGATTCTTCACTATTGAAGAACGGGCTGAAGCCTTTTTAGACTCCAGCCCGTCGAAGATCTCAGATACGAATTCGCTAGAGCAGTTTAGAATTCATACCTGAATCCAAATTGAAACACCCGCGGATTTCCCTGGATCGCGGTAAAGTTGGACCAGTTGGTCGGCGGGCTGGCGCTTTGTGGATCGAGCACGGAGCCAAACCCGGTACGGCTGGTATCAAACTGGCCCATTCGCTGGGTGTTGCTGATGTTAAAAGCCTCGACGCGAATCTGGAGTTTGTGCCCTTCACTCCATGGCATCCTGAAGCTCTTGCCCAGGCCCATGTCCAGATTCACATAACCGGGAACACGGAAGACGTTGCGATCGCCGGATTCTCCAGGCTTGGCATTGCGGAAGCTGCGGTAAGCTTCAAGCGGATTGCAGCCAAACAGCTTAGGAGGCGCGGTACCATCGCCACGTGTTGGACAGGCTTCAATCTCCCTGATTCTGGTCAGGTTACTTTGGACATTCCAGTTGGTGGCCCAGCGTGCATCGTCGTAGACGCCACTGGCGCCATAGAATCCAACCGGCAGACCAGAGTTCCATCTGAAAATTCCGGACAATTGCCATCCGCCAAGTACTGCGTCAACGACCTTATTGGAGTTGCTGAGGAACATGCGTCCTTTTCCCACAGGCAACTGCCAGATACCGTTGACGTTGACGATGTGACGAATGTCAAAGTCAGAGTTTGCGTAACTGTTTTTCTGGAGAATCGGATTCAGGATAAACGCTCCACCGAACGCGCCGCTGGTCGCGAGACCTGACGCATCATCGAGCGAATGCGACAAGGTGTAGTTGAAGTCCATCGTCAGCGATGTGCCTAGACGTTCGCGCAGCGAGATCGTTGCCGCGTGGTAGTTTGATTTGGCAATACTGCTGAACGACGACAGTGCACCATACTGAGGTTGGAAGAACAGATTGTTTAGAGTCGATAAACCTCCGTTGACGGCCTGATCGATTACATCCTGAATGTCAGTCCAATCGTTGCCATAAAGATCCGGATCCGCATTGGCGTAAACCGCTTGAGTCTGATTAAACGCCGGATTGATGACTTCATCACCCCAGTAGTTGTCGTTCATCAGAGTGGCCAGATTCGCCGGAAACAGATTTGCGAAATACGGGATCTGAGGTACTTGCGAGGCCGGTACGCCGCGTCGCCTTAAGTCTTCCAATATTCCCGCAGCCGTATACCAGTCCATGCCTGATTTTGGATCGACCAGGTTGTTCAACGACATCACGTCTCGCGAGGCGATCAGGTTTCGAGCCATGCGTCCGATATAAGAAGCCTGGAGCACCATTCCCTTGGGCAACTCGCGTTCAAAGGTAGCGTTCCAGCTATAGTTAATCGGCGCCACGATGGCACTATCCAAAGAGCTCTGAATCGGTCTGGCGAAAGTCATCGGCGCTGTTTGCGGGAAAGTCAGGTTTCCCGGAACGGTGATGTTCGGCAGGTTTCGTACTGACTGACCAAACCCCGTGAATAGCGGAGCAAGCGGCCGGTTTGTGCCCGTAACGCTATAAGTGTTTGCGTTGATGTTTCGGCTCGAAGAAAAACCCAACGCGTTATTCAGGTCAAAAGAGACAGCGAGTTGTTGACCGTAGTAATCGTTGGTTATGCCGAAGCCGCCGCGAAATACTGACTCGGAATTCGTGCCGAAGAGTTTGCCAAAGAAGCCGCCTTCAAACTTCGGTGACCAGGCAACTGCTATTCTCGGTTGGAAATTGTTCTTGTCCCAGTCGTACAGCGGTGGTGCGTTGTTCTTCTTTCCGGAGAGCTGGATCGAGATCAATTCGTTATAAGGCTTACCGGCAGCCGCGCCCGCCAGACGTCGTTCGAAGTAGGTGGTAAGCGGAATGCTGGTAGTGGTCTCGAATCCGTTGTTCTCCCAGATCGGAGTGCTGATGCTGTAGCGCAAGCCGTACGTTACGGTAAGACTCGGCCCCACTCTCCAAACGTCTTGTCCGTAAACGTCGTACTCGTTGGCGCGGAAATCGCGGTCAGCGGAAGATCCAGCCGGCAAAACCGATCCGTCATTGTCAAAAGTAAATAACGCTGAGTACTGGGAGTACCTGCCAATCAGTGCAGTGGTTGCGTTTTGCACCGCCGAAGCGAATCCCGCGCCGATCGGAGAGAACGCGTTCACGAGGTTTGAGATCGTGGCGCCGCCGCCGATGTAGAACGAGGGGTTCGTGATCGCATTGTCGTACGCGTTCGCAAACGACGATCGGACATTGCTGATGCGGCGAACGTTGGTGCCGAACTGCATTGAATGGGCTCCGCTCGTCCACGAAAAATCATCCGTGAAATTCTGCACCGGAGTGGTGCGGTTCAGTGTGCGAAGGAACCGGCGCGGGGAATAGATAAAGCGGAAGGAAATCGAGTTGTCCGCTGAGTCACCCTGCTGGCTGAATGCTTCGCGCGTGATACCAAAACGGAAATTATTCACGAATTTGCTGTTGATGGTCCATGTGTGACCAGCCACAAATCCCCACGGATGCTCCCAAAGATTCGGAGCCGGCGTATCCGGAAACTGCGGGACACCGCCGGTCAAATCGTAAATGATATTTGCACGTAGGAAGAGTTGCTGCTTATCAGTCAGGTTGTAATCAAAACGTCCGGCGTGTGAGTTCAACGTCACCGGTGTTGGAGCATTGAATCTAAAGCCTGCGCTATTAAGCCCGCCATCGCCGCCAATAAAATCATTCGCGGGATACCGGGTGGCTGCATCTCTCAATACGGCAATCGCGGCTGGGTTCATTTGCGCAGCCGGGAAAACCGTATTCAGTTGCGCAGTGGTCAGAGTTGTGATGCCGCCAGATGGATTGACGTAACGCAGCTCGCCGCGACCCAGGCTGGCCGTTGGCACTGTTCGCGTGACGGCGGTTTCGCTGATGTCTTTACGGCCTTCGTAGCTGTAGAAGAAGAAGAACCTGTCTCTGATGATCGGGCCACCAAGAGCACCGCCATAGGTGTTACGAATAAGCTTGGGCCGGGGTATACCGGCTCTGTTATTGAAGAAGTCATTTGCCGTTGTGCTGGTGTTGCGATTAGCCAGGAACAGAGCTCCGTGCCAATCGTTGCTGCCACTCTTGCTCACGAGTGAAATCTGAGCACCGGAAGAGCGACCGGCTGCCGCGTTTGCGTTGACCGTGGTAACTCTGAATTCCTCGATCGCTTCGGCGTTGAGTCTGATTACCGGCGAACCGACTGAATTAGTCTGCGCCTCATTAATATCAACGCCGTCAAGAGTGATATTCGATTGGTCACTGCGGGCGCCCGCTACATAACCTTCTCTCGTCACCGCGGGCTGGAGAGTCACGAGGGCAAGCGGACTGCGCGCTTCGAGTGGTAGCTGCGTAATCTGCTGATTGATGAAGTTGTTTCCGAGGGTTCCGTCTTCTTTATTTACGAGCACTTCACCTGCACCGGAAGATACCGTCACGGTTTCAGTAGCAATACCGACTTCGAGTTCAACGGTGACAGTTGTAGGCCTTGCCACCAGCGCGCTCACATCCGTGAGAACGCTCTTCTTGAATCCCTTGGCCTCTGCCTCTATCTGATACTGGCCCGGCGGTATCAAGCTGAACGCGAAACTGCCGTTATCGGTAGTCGTCTGTGTACGGGTAAAGTTCTTTTCACGGTTCGTCAGAGTCACCGTTGCGCCCGGAATCACATTCTTCTGCGGATCAACGACGCTCCCCGTAACCGAAGATGTGCTGCTCTGAGCCATGGCACTGAAGCAGCACGCTAGAAAAACCAGAACAACGCCGCCCCAAGCAGCGAGCCTGCTTGTTTTAAAGCTCTGTCTTTTCATGGGGTTCCTCCGATGAAGATTTCTGCCCTTTGCAGCGTGAGAGCTCTCAACTCCTCTCACTCAGCACTTGCAGAGTTCAATTGTTCAACAGTTAGAAGAATCACTACCCCACCTTCAGGAAACGCGCTGACTGGAAGCCCGTAACGGACTCAAACGGCTCCGAAGTCTAAAGGTGGTGCTGGCAAACTTGAGTTCAGTCTGTCGGTTAACCAATTTCTTGCAGATACTATTCCGCGAAGGTGCCTGTGCAACACCAGCGCAAAACATTCAATTTTCTGCTTCAAGTCAACCGCTATTCGGATCTGAAGGCGGACAGTATATCCAATTTCACAGGATAGTCTACGAAATTTCGGACAGGCAGTGGGGCTGTTTCACGCAAAGGCGCAAAGACGGCAAAGTTAACGAAGCTTCTCTGGCGCCTTCTGCTCTTCTTTGCGCCTTCTGCTCTTCTTTGCGCTTTGCGTGAAATGGTTTTACTTTTTAGCGAGACCCTGGGCAAGAACTTCTGACAATTGCGACATCAGCAGATACGCGGGATTGTCGACTGACCACATGACGTCCGGCATGTCGTCGCAAGAGATCGCCATCGCGATGCGGCCGTTCTTTGTGTAGAGAATTCCAATCGCGCTGCGCAACTTGTCCAGCGCGCCATACTTGCTTGCCATCGGCACGTTCCAGAGCGAGCGGCCAATCGCGTTGCGACCCTGCTCGCGCTTCATCAGTTCGATCATCTCTTTCGAAACTGCCGGACTGATGATCTCGCCGCGCTCGAGCTTTTCCATCACAAGAACCATCTCACGCGGCGTCGCCATGCCGAGTCCGTACTTCTTGTTCTCCGGATCTTTGCCGGCGAGGCTCTCGCCGCCACTACCGACCTTCCTCATGATCTTGATCTGCTTGAAACCAAGTGACTCCATGCGCGCGTTGACGGCGTCGGTGGTGAGGACGTCGAGTACGAGGTTTGTCGCAGTGTTGTCACTGAGGATCATCATGAGGTTGACGGCATCGCGCAGCGTTAGCTTGAGTCCGTCGGAGAGTTCGAAAAGGATGCCCGATCCGGAGACCTTCTTCTCTTTTGTCAGCACGACTTCGTCAGTCCACTTCGCTTTGCCTTCCGCGACGCGCGCGAATGCCTCGATCATCACAGCGATCTTGATCGTGCTGGCCGTGCGCACGCGCTCGTCGGCGTTGAGCGCGTAAGTTTCACCGGTGTCGAGGTTCTTCGCGAAGAGACTGACTTTGCCTTTGAAAGAAGCGACGATCGGTTTTACCCGATCGTCGAGTGACTGTGCTGCTATTGGACTACCGAAAAGAAGAAGGGCCACAAATACTTTTGCTAAATATTTTGTGCCTTTTGTGCCTTTTTGTGGCTTCATTTTAAATGGCCCAGGGCTATTAACAACTCCGCATTCAAAATCGCAGCGCCTGCAGCGCCGCGAATCGTGTTGTGACTCAACACCACGAATCGGTAATCAAGCACCGAGTCAGGCATTAGCCTCCCGATCGTGATCGTCATTCCCTGCCCCGCATCACGGTCCAACTTCGGCTGCGGCCTGTCTGGTTCATCACGCACGACGATCGGTCTTGGCGGCGCGGAACGTAACCCGAGTTCCTGCGGCAACGAACGGAACGATTCCAACGCATCACGCAGATCCGACAACCCCGCCTGCCGCGACAACTTCACGCGCACTGCGGCCATGTGTCCGTCGGCAACGTTCACGCGGTGACACTGCGCGCTGACGGCCATCGACGCCGGATCGATTCGATCCCCCGCGAAGTGGCCCAGAATCTTTGTGGTTTCGGTTTCGATCTTCTCTTCCTCGCTCGCGATGTAGGGCACGACGTTGTCGAGGATGTCGAGTGATGCAACACCAGGATATCCGGCGCCTGAAAGCGCTTGCAATGTCGTGGCAGCGCACGCGGAGATGCCGAACGCGGCATGCAGTGGAGCGAGCGCGAGAACAAGCATGATCGTTGAGCAGTTCGGGTTGGTGACGATGTAGCCGCCGGACGAATTCTGCTGTCGTTGTCGTGACAGCAACCCGAGGTGTGGATGATTCACTTCGGGGATCAGCAAAGGCACGTCTTCGTCCATGCGGTACGCGGATGAATTGCTGATGACTGGATAACCCGCAGCCGCAAAGCTGCCTTCAGTCTCGCGCGCGATATCGCCGGGAAGACTGGAAAACACGAGGTCACAATCAAGCGGCGGGGCCGGCGCCTGTACCTGCATCGACTTAACTGACGAAGGCATTTCACCCATCAAGCGCCACGAGCACGCGTCGCCATACGCCTTGCCCTGCGATCGATCCGAAGCGGCAACCGCGGTTACTTCAAACTGCGGATGATCGGCGAGCAATTGAATAAACCGCTGCCCCACCATCCCCGTCGCACCAAGAATTCCAACTCTGTATTTCTTGCTCATTTTGTCCTGCCGTCATT
>DATENQ010000515.1:0-9906 GCA_035275005.1 Pyrinomonadaceae bacterium
AAGCCCCTCTTCCTGACTTGTTCTCCCCTACTCGCTCTCGATATCACACTCGGCTGATGTGGCGGATCGCCTTTGCCCCAATCAACGAGGAGCCGCGTGATGCCTTCGGAAGACTGCATATGCCTGCTGTGCAGCAGAGTCTACAACAAATGTTTCGCCGCCGTGAGGGAAACCGGACCAAACCTGCGCGTGAGTAAATGTAGGCAGAAAATGCCGGTTAGGAAAATCCCTTTCACCTTCAACGTAGGTAAAACAAGCTTGCCGGCGGGCAAATATACCTTCACGGTGCTCAATCCCACTTCGGATCGACGCATCCTGCAATACGAAGCAACAAGGGGCGCTCGAATGCGATGATCCTGACGAGCGTCGTGATTGGTGAAGTCTCTTCGCGCCTGGCCGCTGATCAGATCCGCGTTGATCCGCGTTCATCTGCGGCCTGATTATTCTGGTATCCTGTGCGTCCCCATGCACCTGCGCACCGAAGCAATCGCCGGTATCACCACCTTCTTTACTATGGCTTACATCGTGGTGGTGAACCCCACGATCCTCTCGACACCCGGAACAGGCATGGCTTTCAGTGGCGTGTTGACCGCCACGGTCCTGATCTGTTTCACGATGACGCTGCTCATGGGCGTTTACGCGAAACTCCCGTTCGCAGTCGCGCCGGGCATGGGCATCAACGCCTTCTTTACGTTTACGATCATCCTCACGCAGAAAGTCTGGTGGCAGGTTGCACTCGGCATCATCTTCTGGGCAGGCGTCCTCTTTTTGCTGATTTCAGTCACGCCGATTCGCGAAACGATCGCCAAAGCAATCCCTACCGAGCTCAGAATCGGTACCGCCGCCGGCATCGGAATCTTCCTGACGTTCATCGGTCTGAAAAACGCCGGGCTTATCACTTCCGATCCAGTCACCTTCGTCAAACTCGGAACTCTCGGAGGTGAAGCAGTGCTGGCAATCGTGGGATTGCTGTTGACGATTTTACTGATTACTCGCGGCAGTCCTTTGGCGTATCTTGCCGGCATCTTCTTTATCACTATCGTCGGGACGGCGTTGGGTTGGATCAAGGCTCCGCAGAGTTTTTTTAGCGCCCCTGACTTTCAGACGGTGTTTCTGAAGGCTGACATTCTAGGCGCCTTAAAACTCTCGTTGCTGCCCGCGATTGTCGCGATTCTTTTTACCGATCTCTTCGACTCGATCTCTACTTTCATCGGCGTCGCTCACGCGGCGGATTTGCTCGACGAAAACGGAAATCCGCGCAATCTTCGACAGGGTTTGATAGTTGACTCGCTTGCGACGTTGGGTGCGGGCCTCGCAGGTACATCTTCAGGAACTGCCTACATCGAAAGCATAGCCGGCATAAATAGCGGCGGACGCACTGGTTTGACGTCAGTCTTCACCGCCCTCTGTTTTCTCCCGTGTTTGTTCATCGCGCCGCTGGCAGGGATGGTTCCGGCATACGCCACTGCGCCGGTGCTGCTGCTCGTGGGCGCGTCGATGTTTAAAAGCGTCAGCCAGATTAATTTTGGGAAAATTGAAGAGGGCTTGCCGGGGTTTTTGACTATAATCCTCATCCCCCTGACCTTTTCGATCACCCAGGGAATTCTCTGGGGCTTCATTTCGCACGTTGGCCTTTATCTGATTGTTGGCCGTCGCAAAGAGATTCATCCGGTAATGTACGTGCTTGCGCTGATCGCGGTCGGGTTGCTGTTGTTGGAGCATTCCAAGTTTTCATGGACTTCTTTATGAGTAATAAGATTTACGTTGTCGCTTTCATAATCGCGTTGTTGACCACTGCCGCCGTCGCGCAAACACCTACGCCCACTCCTCAGGACAAGCGCGGGCTTGGGATTCAGAGCAGTGACGCTGCGAAGAGCGACGCTGCTGACCAGCGGGCGCGCGAAGCCAAGCCGGAGCTAGTGCTCCAAACCGGTTACAACAATTTGTTCGGCGCCACTCGTCTGGTGTTCAGTCCTGATGGACGACTACTCGCCACGGCGACGTTTCGCAGTAACACGATCTATCTCTGGGAGACTGCGACCAACCGCAAGCTGCGCAATCTCTCGACGAGCGGCCAGATCACGTCCGGCTTCGCTCCGTCAGTAGCCTTCAGTCGAGATAACCGTTTAGTCGCTGCTTCCGCCGGTGACAACTCAGTCACGGTTTGGGACGTGATGAGCGGGCGCGAAGTGCAAAAGCTCGCGGGCGCGCAGAGCACTGTGCTAGCGGCGATGGGCGTCTACTTCATCGGCTTCACTCCTAACAATCAAGTTGTCACGGTAAGTGATGCGATTCGAGTTTGGGACCTCGCAACCGGACGCGAGCTGCGCACGCTGGAAGCGGGCATGCAGGCAATTTCCGGTTTGAATGGTGCTGACGGTGGCGTGACTCTCTCGCCTGACGGCACACAACTCCTCATCGTCAGTGACGATCGCGAAGTCAGGATCGTCGATCTCGGAAGCGGACGTGAAGTGCGTCGCGTGAAACTGCCGAACGATCGTATCGAGAATCTCCAGCTCTCGTTCAACTCTGAAAGCCACTTGCTCGCGGCGGGAGTCGACGATAAGCGTTTCAAATTCTGGGACCTGACTGACAAGAAAGATCGCGAGCTTGGACCAACGAGCAAAGACTTTCCCCAGGTCAGGTTCAGTCGCGACGGCAGGCTCGTCGCGCTCTCCGATAGCTACATCGTTAAAATCTGGGACACCGCTACGCTGCGTGAGCTGTCGTCTTTTAAAGTGCCGAACAGTGGCACGTTTGTTTTGCAAGCCGATCCGTTCATCAACTTCAGCGAAGACGGAAAACGAATCGCGACTGGCGGCGTCGATACCGACACGATCGTTTGGGAAACTGAAACCGGCAAGCGACTGTCAAACCTGAGCGGCCGCACAAACATGGCCTACCAGGTCGCGTTCAGCCCGGACGGATCGGAGCTCGTTTCAGGTGGTCGCACGCGCTGGGATCTGCGCACTGGTCGCGGACTTCGTATCACTCCCGAGACGACGGAAAAGACGTATGGCATCCCCAGTCCGGATGGCCATAACGTCGCGGTGATGAAGCTCAACTCCGGCGTGATCTCGATCGTCGAAAGCCCCAGTGGAAAGCTGTTACACACGCTCACGCCGTCAGACAATGTCGTGTTCGAGCGCGCTCGTTTCAGCGCTGACGGACGTGCACTCGCCGTCGTCTATGGTCCACCCGTAGATCAGCAGCCAACAGCTTCGACCGTTTTCAGCAGTCAGATCAAAATCTGGGACGTTAAGAATGGACGCGAGCTGCGTTCGTTGACGACGACCGAGATTCCAATGGAGCTTGGTTTCACCGGTGATGGGCGTCTTCTCGCAACGGCCGGATCGTCGGGACAGATCTCGCTTTGGGATGCGCAATCCGGCAGCAAGCTCCGCGACCTGACTTCGTCGCCACTCGCTTCATTCACTCCGCCTGTCATCAAACCCGGACAGATCAAACCAGGCCAGATGCCGACCATGCCAAACCTCGCAGACATTTCGGCGATGATGACGAATGTGCTCGGCGGCCTATCAGCGGGAACGATGGGCCGCAGCGTCACGTCGCTGGCGTTCAGCAGTGACGGGCGCATGCTTGCGACTGGCGGATTTGAGACGAAGACAAACATCGATTTCGCCGCGATGATGAGCGGTGCGATGAATCAAAAACCGCAAAAAGGTTCGAAGAAAAGTTCGAAGCCTCCTGACCCGAATGATCTGATGAAGGATCTCAAAGTCGAAACAGTCGGCCAGGTGAAGCTGTGGGATGTGGCTAGCGGTCGCGAGATCGGCGCGATCAAAGGCCATGGTCGCGGCGTTAGCAACGTGATCTTTAGTCATGATGGGAAAATGATCGCTACCGGAGCAACCGATAACACGATCAAGATCTGGGACGTTGCCACGGGCACTGAGCTGCGCACGCTAACCGGACACACTGCGGGCATCGAGTCGATGGATTTCACGCCGGACGGTCGTCTGCTCGCTTCGGCGAGTGAAGACGGCAGCACGTTTCTTTGGGACACAAAAACCGGCGAACAGTTATTGACGTTGATCTCGCTCGACGACGGCGGCGAATGGATGGTTGTCACACCGCAAGGTCTGTTCGACGGCACACCCGTTTCATGGAACCAGATACTCTGGCGCTACAATCAGGAGACGTTCAACGTCGCGCCGATCGAGTGGTTCTTCAATGAGTTTTACTATCCGGGTCTGCTCGCGGACATCTTCAACGGCAAGCGACCGCGCGTGGCGCAGGACGTGTCGAAGAAGGATCGCCGGCAACCAATCGTAAAGTTGTCACTCGTCGGCCAGCCGGCGGATTCGACGGTCGCAACGCGCACAGTCAAAGTGAAGATCGACGTCTCCGATGCTCCGGCGAACAAAGAAAATCCGCAGGGTACGGGCGCGCAGGACGTACGGCTGTTTCGCAATGGCTCCCTCGTGAAGGTGTGGCATGGCGATGTTTTGAAGGGCCAGGCAAACGCTTCGCTCGAGCAGGAGATCACGGTCACGGCTGGTCCAAACCGGCTGGTGGCGTACGGCTTCAATCGCGATAACGTTAAGAGCAAAGATGCGCCGCTCGTGTTCACCGGCGCCGACACGCTGAAGCGCAAAGGCACTGCTTACATCATTGCCGTCGGCGTGAACGAGTATGCGAATCCGCAGTACAACCTGAAATATGCGACGGCGGATGCGCGGAGCTTTGGCGATGAAATACGTCGCCGTCAAACTCAGATCGGCGGCTTTGAGCGTGTAGAAGAGATCCAGTTGCTGGACCAGGATGCGACCAAGGCCAACATTCTGACGGCGATAAAACGTCTTGCCGGTGAGCCGGGACCACCGAGTTTGAAATCAGGTCCGCTCGATAATTTGAAACGCGCGGAGCCTGAGGATACAGTCGTGATTTACTTCGCCGGGCACGGTACGGCGCAGGCGCAGCGCTTCTATCTCATACCTCACGATCTCGGTTATACGGGCGAGCGCACGAAACTAACCGAGCAGGGCTTGAAGACAATGCTCGCGCACAGTATTTCCGACAACGAGCTCGAGGATGCGGTTGAAGGCCTCGATGCCGGGCACCTGTTGCTGATCATCGACGCGTGTAACTCAGGCCAGGCGCTCGAAGCCGAAGAGAAACGGCGTGGTCCGATGAATTCAAAAGGTCTCGCCCAACTCGCTTATGAGAAAGGCATGTATATCCTGACTGCGGCGCAGAGTTTTCAGGCCGCGCTGGAAGCCGCACAGCTCGGTCACGGATACTTGACGTATGCGTTGGTTGAAGAAGGTTTGAAAACGCCGGTCGCCGATACCGCACCTAAGGATGGCGTGGTGATCGCGCGTGAGTGGCTCGACTTCGCCACCGAGCGTGTGCCGCAGATGCAGGAAGAGAAGATGACGCAGGGTCGTGGACTTGGGTTAGAGGTAACATTCACGGAAGGCGAAACGCGCTCCGTGCAACGCCCACGCGTCTTTTATCGTCGCGAGCTCGAAGCTAATCCACTGGTCATAACTAAACCGTGAAAATCCGTGTAATCCGTGGCTAATACTCATCCCATCGGCAAATCGTTCCCGCGTAAAGAGGGCCGTAAGAAAGTTACCGGCGCCGCGCTCTACGTCGACGATCTGTCGTTTCCTGACATGCTTCACGGCACGACCGTGCGCAGCCCCGCCGCGCGCGGTCGAATTGCAAACATCTCCTTCGGAGGCGACATTCCCTGGGACGAGTTCATCATCGTCACCGCCAAAGACGTTCCCGGCGCAAATCACGTCGCACTAATTCTTACCGACCAACCGTTTCTCGCCGCCGACTTTGTAAATCATCCGGAAGAGCCGGTGCTGCTGCTCGCGCACCGAGACAAGTACCTGCTTGAAGAAGCACGGCGCAACGTGGCGATAGAGATCGAAGAGCAAACCGCCGTCTTCTCTCTGGAAGACTCACTCGCAAAGAAAGAGATCATCTGGGGCGAAGACAACGTCTTCAAAAAGTTTCTCGTCGACAAAGGCAATGTCGACGAAGCGTGGTCCACCGCGGACTTAATCGTCGAAGGTGAATACGAAACCGGAGCGCAGGAACAACTCTACATCGAGAACAACGGCGCCATCGCGATCGCGAATCCATCCGAAGGTGTCACCGTCTGGGGCTCGATGCAGTGTCCTTACTACGTTCACAAAGCGCTCGTGAAGTTGTTTGGCCTGCCCGAAGAAAAGATTCGCATCATTCAAACTGAAACCGGCGGCGGGTTTGGCGGCAAGGAAGAATATCCGTCGCTAATCGCCGGCCACGCTGCATTGCTTGCCTGGAAGTCGGGCAAGCCGGTCAAGATCATCTACGACCGCGCGGAAGACATGGTGGCTACAACGAAGCGTCACCCGTCGCGCACGCGTCACAAAACCGCCGTGACGAAGGACGGCAAACTGCTCGCAATGGAGATCGACTTCGCCATTGACGGCGGCGCGTATTGCACGCTCTCGCCCGTAGTGCTTTCACGCGGCACCATCCACGCCGCTGGCCCATACTCCTGTCCCAACGTGCGTATACACAGTCGCGCCGTCGCCACTAACGTACCGCCGCACGGCGCCTTCAGAGGCTTTGGCGCGCCGCAGAGCATCTTCGCGCTGGAGCGGCACATGGATAAGGTGGCGCACGCAGTCGGGCTGAGCCCGGAAGAGTTTCGTCGTCGCAACTTCGTTCACGAAGGTGAAACCACCGCGACGAGCCAGGTGATTCGCGAGCGCGTTGACATGGACGGGCTGCTCACGCGTGCACTTCAGCTCAGCGAGTACCATTCGAAGCGCGAACAATTCGCACGCGATAACACGGCTCGCAACGGTCACTTTTCAAAAAAACGCGGCATCGGTTTCGCAACGTTCATGCATGGCGCGGGCTTTACCGGTTCGGGCGAAGTCTTTTTGCAGTCGGTGGTCTCAGCCGAAGCGACCGCTGACGGCAAAGTTCGAGTACTCGCCGCGAGCACGGAGATCGGCCAGGGCACTAACACGATCTTTTCGCAAATCGCCGCGGAGACTCTCGGACTCGACTTCGACTCTATCGAGATCGTTCAGCCCGACACTGGTTTGGTGCCGAACAGTGGACCAACCGTGGCGTCGCGCACGTCGATGGTTGTCGGCAAGCTCGTTGAGTCGGCTGTGATGGGTTTGAAGCAGACGCTGATCGGCAGCGGTTTGTTATCGCCAGAGTACAGCGAATCTGATTTCAAAAGGGCGTGTGCTGAGTACCTCGCGAAGTTTGGCTCGTTGAAAACATCGTCCACATATCAACCACCGCCGAACGTCCACTGGGACGACGAAAAGTACCAGGGTGATGCGTACGGCGCGTATGCCTGGGCGGTTTACGTTGCTGAAGTGTCGTTTGACGAGTTGACGTACGAGGCACGTGTCGAGGATTTTGTAGCGTTGCAGGAAGTTGGGCGGGTTCTGAATCCGGTACTAGCTGCCGGACAGATCGAAGGCGGCGTGGCCCAGGCGATCGGCTTCACGTTATTTGAGAACGTGGTCTGGAAAGACGGACGCATGGCAAACAATCAGATGACCAACTACATCATCCCAACGCCCGCGGACATTCCGCCGATTCGCGTCTATTTCGAAGAGAATCCCTACGCCTACGGCCCCGGCGGCGCCAAAGGAATTGGCGAGCTCCCCATGGACGGCGCCGCGCCCGCCATTCTCAACGCCATCGAAAACGCCACCGGCATCAGCTTCACGCATGTGCCGCTCATGCCTGAGAGATTAATGGAAGGATCACTTACTTCAGAGTAACTTCCTGATAGTCACCCGGTCGTATTCTCTCAACAGCTTCTTGAATCTCAGGAATGAACGTTCTAATACGGGGCCAGCTGGTTGTCAGTAGAACCAAAATAGCTAGTTTTCTTCCAGAAAGGTTCTGCTGGTAGCGTAGCTGCTGATCGGTCGTAATAAATAGATCGAAGGAAGTTTCTGCTGCCGCAAGAAGTTCTCCATTCTTTAAGTTTGACCATCCCAACTCAAACGCAGTTGTCACTGCATGTGAGGCTAGATGATATCTAAGTGGTAGCGGAGTACCTTGATCGAAGAGGATTCGCATTGTAACAGCGTGAGAAAACTGTCTTAAACTTCTGCCAGGCTCTGCTCTGCATGACTGAGGACCGCAACAGCCTGATTCATGGTAACACCCGGAAACCACGCGAGAAACTGTTCGATGGTTGCGCCTGCTTCAAGATTCTCAAACAAGGCCTTCACGGGAACACGAGTTCCCTTGAAAACCCATGCACCGCTGAGTTTACCTTCGACTCGCTCGACTTCCGGGCAATTGCTCCAATCCAGCATACGGTACATGGTATGCTTGCCCTCAGCGTCAGGCAAGGTCTGAATACCTTTTCATGAGGACGAACTGGTTCTCGCTAGCATGTCCACTACTCAAGTTGAACTCAAAGTGAATGGTGAAACACGCAAGCTCGACGTGTTTCCGATGGCGCGGCTGCTTGATGTGTTGAGGGAGCAGTTGCTGCTTACCGGGACGAAGGAAGGGTGTGGGGAGGGGGAGTGTGGGGCGTGTACGGTGATCCTGGATGGAAGGATCGTGAATAGTTGTCTCGTTCCAGTTGCGCAGGTAAACGGATCGGATATAACTACGATCGAGGGAGTTGCACGCGATGATCAATTGCATGCGGTGCAGCAGTCGTTCATCGAACACGGTGGCGCGCAATGCGGGATCTGTACTCCCGGAATGGTGCTCGCCGCCGTCGATCTACTGCAACGCAACCCGCAACCAACTGAAGACGATATTCGCAACGGTCTGGCCGGAAATCTCTGTCGCTGCACCGGCTACATGAAGATCTTCGAATCAGTAGTGCGCGCTTACCAGAAGTGAGAGCCTTCGTCCCAAATTATCAGCTCACCACGCCCGCGTCGCTCGCGGACGCACTCGCGTTGCTCGAGAGTGAGCCGGGAATTTGGAAGCCGTTCGCCGGCGGCACTGATCTGATGGTTCTGCTGGAAGCCGGCAAGCTGCCGCATCGCAACTACATCAACATCTGGAGCTTGCACGAGCTCCGAGGCATCGAAGCAACAGACACACACATCACACTTGGCGCGCTGACGACCTACACCGAAATACAGGACAATCCGATTCTTCGTAACGAGTTTCCGATGCTATGCCAGGCTGCAAGTGAAACGGGCGGGCTCGCGATTCAAAATCGCGGCACCATCGGTGGAAACATCATCAACGCCTCGCCTGCCGCGGATTCGCCTCCCGCGCTATTAGCTTACGACGCGGAGATCGAGTTGGTATCGACACGCGGATCGCGCTGGCTTCCGTATCACGGTTTTCACACCGGCTACAAACAGATGCACATCGCGCCTGATGAATTGCTCGCGCGGATTCGTTTGCCGCGCAATACCGCAGGCTTGACGCACTACTATCGCAAAGTCGGCACGCGAAAAGCGCAGGCGATCTCGAAAGTCTGTTTTGCCGCCGTTGGTCGAACAGATAACGAACAGATCGCGGAAACAAGAATCGCAGTCGGGAGCGTTGCGCCGGTAGTAGTGCGTTGTGTGGAAACAGAAAACGTATTAAAGGGCCGAAAGCCCGACGCTGAAACGATCCGTCTGGCGTGCGCAACTCTGGACCAGGAGATCTCTCCAATCGACGATATTCGCTCGACCGCAAACTATCGCTTGCAGGTAGCACGAAACCTGCTCACTGATTTCGTTTCATCAGCGCTTTCATCCGCGTTGATCTGTGTCCTGTTTTTAGTGGCGACTGCGATCCCTGCGCGCGCTCAGCAGCAGCAGGGAAATTTGAACGGATTCATGACCGGCATCCGTGCGAACGCGGTTAAAGGCTCGGTGAGCATCGCGCGCGGGGACGGAAACTTCGATCTCGAACCAGGCCTCAAGCTCGAAC
>DATENQ010000516.1:0-2874 GCA_035275005.1 Pyrinomonadaceae bacterium
TCCTTCAACCCTTCATACAACATGTTCATCGCTCTCAAGTGCAACGCTGTCGGATTATCGCGATACGACCGCGCCGCAGTTTCAAACGAGTGTGCAATCTCGACTTCAGCCTGGCCCAGGATTATGCGCGCTTGTTTCTCCCTCGCTGCCTGCGCCTCGCGTGACATCGCATCCTGCAACGCTGCCGGAATTATCACATCGCGCATCTCGACTGATTGCACTGTCACACCCCACGGATTCGAACGCTCGTCAATCAGTTGCTGTAACTCTTCTTCAATCCGTTCGCGACCACGCAACAGATCGGTCAGCGACGTTCGGCCGATGATGTCGCGCAGTGCTGTCTGCGCGGCCCAACTAACAGCTTGCGGATAGTTTTGAACTTCAAGCGCTGCTTTTTCCGGATCGTAGACCATCCAGAAGAGCACTGCGTCGACGTTTACCGGCACCGTGTCCGACGTCAGCGTTTCTTCAGCAGCGAAACTCGTCGTAATGACGCGCTGGTCCACCCACGCCGAAATCGAATCGACAAAAGGAATGATCCAGAACAAACCTGGACCACGCAGACCGACATATCTTCCAAGACGCAATACAACTGCGCGTTCCCATTGCCGCGCGATCTTCGGCGCCTGCGCGAGCAGAAATCCCAATACCAAACCCACGACAATGCCGGCGGGATTGAATGTTAACCAGCTGGCGAGGCCGCCTAAAAGAACAGGTACGAGCAAAGCCATCGTTGACACGATATTGACTCGCGCGACGTTAGCCGAGGGCAAGTTACTCCTGGTTTCAGTCAGGCTTGAAGAACTAGACATTCGTAATCTCCTTCTTGCGCCGGCTCTGAAGTTGATCGAGCAAGTCGTCGAGCGCGAAACCCATCGCACTCGCTTCTTCAAGGAACCGATCGACCAGTTCCTGCAAGTGCTTTTCGTGTTCTTCGCGATGACCTGCTGCGAGATGGCGGGCGCTTACAAACGTTCCCACGCCTCTTCTTGTTTCGAGGATTCCGGAGCGTTCCAACTCGGCGTAGACCTTGGCGACCGTGTTGGCGTTGACGCGTAGCTCCACCGCCAACTGTCGGACGGTTGGCAGTTGTTCCCCGATCCGTAGCCGCCCCGTTGCGATCGCGAAGCGAATCGCCCGCGTTAACTGCGCGTAGAGCGGCATGGGATGTGAAGGGCTCAATGAGAAAATCTGACTCATCTCGAATTGTACTACGAGAGTAGTACAAGTAAGGTTTCATGGTTTAGCCGCAGATGAACGCGAATGAACGCAGATTTTTTCTTATTTGCGTTCATCTGCGTTTATCTGCGGCAAATTTTGCTGGATTTGATTGGCTGTGTTATCTTGTCTGGCTTTTAATCCTGCCAGTTTTGTTCGCCTTTATAGGTCGAAGAGGAGTTTACAGACAGTATGGCTACGCCTAATGGAAATGTAAGCGCCGACGGTCACCACGTCGGTAAAGTCGTGCAGATTATCGGCCCCGTGCTCGACGTCGAATTCCAGGGAGACTACCTCCCGCCAATCTACCAGGCGCTCCGCGTCGTCTCGGATGGTTTCGACGTGCCGACTCCAATCGACGTTATCGCGGAAGTGCAGCAACACCTCGGCGAAGGCCGCGTGCGCACTGTTTCAATGACGCCCACCGACGGCATGGTGCGCGGCATGAAAGCCATCGACACCGGCGGCCCGATCACGATGCCCGTGGGCGAGGGAACACTCGGTCGCGTGCTCAACGTCATCGGCGAGCCGGTCGATACACTCGGCCCGGTGAAGCACGACAAGCGCTATCCGATCCATCGTCATGCGCCTACGTTTGAAGAGCAGTCGACCGAACTGCAGATGTTCGAAACCGGCATCAAGGTCATCGACCTGATTCAGCCGTTCTTGCGCGGTGGAAAGATCGGATTGTTCGGCGGCGCGGGCGTCGGCAAGACGGTTATCGTGATGGAGTTGATCAACAACATCGCGAAAGCGCGTTCCGGCTTTTCGGTATTCGCGGGTGTCGGCGAGCGCACGCGCGAAGGAAACGACCTGCTGCGCGAAATGGTCGAGTCGCAGGTTATCCAGTTTGGCGACCAGTTTAATAAGAATTTTCACGACACCGGCAAATTCGATCTTACAAAGGTCGACATGAACGCCATTGGACAATCGAAAGTGGCGCTCATTTACGGACAGATGACTGAGCCGCCCGGAGCGCGTCTGCGTGTCGCTCTTTCGGGTCTGCCGGTCGCCGAATACTTCCGCGATCAGGGTCTCGACGTGCTGCTCTTCATCGACAACATCTTCCGCTTCACGCAAGCGGGCTCGGAAGTGTCGGCGCTGCTTGGTCGCATGCCTTCGGCGGTGGGATATCAGCCAAACCTTGCGACTGAGATGGGCGAAATGCAGGAGCGCATCACTTCGACCAAGACCGGTTCAGTCACGTCTATTCAAGCGGTCTACGTTCCCGCGGACGACTATACCGATCCGGCTCCGGCAACGACGTTCGCGCACCTTGACGCGGTCACCGCGCTCTCGCGACAGATCGTGGAGTTGGGAATTTATCCGGCGGTTGATCCGTTGGCTTCGTCGTCGCGCATTCTGGATCCGCGCATCATTGGCCAGGAGCACTACGACACTGCTCAGGACGTGAAGCGCGTGTTGCAGCGTTACAAGGATCTCCAGGACATCATCGCGATTCTCGGTCTGGACGAATTATCTGACGAAGACAAGCTGACCGTTTCGCGCGCGCGTAAGATTCAAAAGTTCTTCTCGCAACCGTTCTTCGTGGCGGCGCAGTTCACCGGACTCGAAGGCAAGTACGTCAAACTTGAAGACACCGTCCGTAGTTTCCGCGATCTGGTTGACGGCAAGCACGACGATCTTCCGGAACAG